>NZ_JAHHPR010000661.1:0-1071 GCF_024606255.1 Endozoicomonas sp. SESOKO3 | reverse complement strand
GGGAATATGTGGTGTTTACAGGATCAACATAGCCTAAGCAACGAAGACAGCGTCCATTGGCCGAATGGGGGCATGAGCTTCGTCCGGGTGTTGTTTCTGTATGAACCGTCGAACTGTCTGCGGAATTAAGCGACCATTCAGTGAGCTGTCTACAGTCGGGTGAGAGTCGGAATCGACAAATACCATAACAGGGAAAGACGAAACAATTTAAGTCCAGGGTATGTAGAGGTTTTTGAGGGCCTCCGTTGCCGCCGCCTGAGTCAGAATAGAAGAGGCTAATGAAATAGCCTGCAGGTTCGGCGGCTCCCGGGGCTCGCTGCCCCGATGGTTCTAATGCCCGGGCTTGTGGTTGGTCTTGTCTATAGCCCGACATAGTAATGATTGTCACAAACGAATGATCCCCCGGTGTCAGCACAGGTCTTGCCTCTTGTTGTTCCATCGGTTTAAACAGCGGTGAATCTGGGCTCCAATAGCTTCTTAAAAGCCAACCGACAGCAACAAACACTTCAACAGGAGTCCGTGAATAAAGGCTGGAGCTCAGAGCGGCGTTTTTGATCAGGATCGGTTCGCAACCGGCCAGTAGATGGGTTGTGTAGAACCATGGCCATGCAATCGACTTAATAATGGTTGTTTTTACTCCGCAGCCGCTCAGTCTGTGCGGTTGGTCGTCAGGCGGCGAATCTGATCCCGGATCGACGTTGGTGCCGTCAATGTCTGACTGATTGTCCGGCAACGTATACCGGTCACGCTTTATAGAAAAGCTCTGGTTTGGAGAATCTGTTTTCTGTTCAAACTCGACAACAAAATGTCTTGTCAACGATTGAGCCTTGTTGGTGACAGGCAACAGGATGAGCAGCAAAAGCAGTGTTGCAGAGAGTAAATGTTTAATCATTCTATCCTTGCGTTCTGGTTTACTGAGCAAGGATAGATCAAGAGAATAAGCGTGTTTTTCTGTTAAAGGCCTTATTATATAAAACCATTGAAGTGTTAATGCATTCGTTGGCGAACCCGGACAGCGTGATCACGAGTCATCTCGCGGATAGATGGATCTCTTTGGGCGCTCTTTTAGAC
>NZ_JAHHPR010000660.1:0-11653 GCF_024606255.1 Endozoicomonas sp. SESOKO3 | reverse complement strand
CCGTCAAACTGTTTGGATAGGTTCACCACCTTGACAATATCCTGGGCATTCGATTCTGATTTTGGATATTGGACAGGCAGTTCTACAACAGGTGCCGTTTCTTGAACGGTTTTCGGGGTTTCAACTGGCCCGGTGTGAATCTTTTCATTAAGCATGGCTTAGCCCTCTATCCTGAACTTTATTAAGTGTGATTTTGCTGACCTGTTCAATGGCGATACTGATAATCCAATACAGAGCGATAGCCACAATAAATGCGTTAAGCGGGATGAAGTAGGTTGATTGAATACTGTTAGCTGCCGCTGTGATCTCGCCGACAGTAATAATGCATAGAAAGGCAGTGTCTTTCAGGCAGATGATCAGCTGATTGGCAATGAGCGGCAAGGATCTCAACAACACATTGGGTATGATGATGCGGGTAAAGGTCTTGAACCTGGAGAAGCCACAAGCCTGGGCCGCTTCCATCTGGCCTGAGTCTAATCCCTTGCGAATGCCTCTGAAAATCTCACAAAAATAGGTGCCATGATAAAGGCTCAGGGAGATCAGGCCCGCGGTAAAGGCATCCATGCGGATACCGGCCTGGGGTAAACCATAGTACAACAGGTAAGCCAGAATCAGGAAGGGCAGGGTGCGCATCATGTTGATGACCAGAATCACGCTACCTTTAACACCTTTCGAGCCATTTTCGAGAGTGTAGAGCAGGGTCACACCCAGAATGAAACTTGCGATTGACCCGGCAAAAAATAGTGCAAAGGTATTACCAAAACCCGAGATAAAGATCTCTCTTTGCTGCCAGATTATTTCCCATTCAGTCATAACTACTCCTTATTGTCAGCCAGCCAGATAGTTAGCCTTTCTCTCGGCCATCTGTTGTAATTTGATCAGCACGCCTATGATGCACATGTAAAGAATGCCAGCGCAGAGGATAGGAAGGAGAGGTTCATAAGTGACTGCTGCGATTCGGTTGGTAACGCGAGTCAGGTCAACCACGCCAATGACGGCAATCGCCGGGCTGCCTTTGATCAGGAAAGACATCTCGTTGACCAGTGCGGGCAGGCTCATGACCACCATTTGAGGGAACATGATGCGTCTGAAGTAGGTCATTCGTCGCATACCCAGGGCTTCGGCAGCCTCTTTCTGTCCGCTAGAGAAGTTGAGGAATGCATTTCTCCAGATCTCGGCATTAAATGCCGAAGTATTCAGTGTTAAACACAGGATGGCCGAGAAGTGTTTATCGAGATTGATGCCAAACGATGGGAAAGAGAGGAAGATGAACAAGGCTAATGTGACCAGTGGTGTGGCTCTGGCCCAACTGACATAGACACCTAATATCTGATCGATAATCGGTAATTTTGCCATTCGAATGAGCGCTATCACGAGTCCGATAACCACTCCGAGTGCGATGGATACCATTGATATCCATGCAGTGGTCCATGCTCCCTGAAGCAATTGCATCCATCCGTAGTAATCCATATACACCTACCTGTCTGCAGTAGTATTAACGTTGTTTTTTAGGTAAGACCAGGCTCCCGGGAGTAGTCGTATTTGAGTCCTGGCCGTCACTGAACTATGACGAGTGGTTTATTGTACTGCAGTCAATTTTTGATACTGTTCAACGGAGACGATGGCGTTGGCTGGCAGTTCATCAAAGGATTCACCGAACCATTTCTCTTGCAATTCAGCCATGCGACCAGTCTCTTTCAGGTGTGCAAAGAAGTCGGTCAGGTAGGCCAGCAGTTCAGGACTGTCTTTCGGGACAGGCCAACTGACAAAGCCAGGGCCGGATACAGCTTCACCTTTCTTGAATACCCCGGGCTTGGTTTTTACCAGCTCATTTATATTCACGATACTGTTAATCACGTAATCGATGCGACCATTAGCCAGATCGGCGTAGGCTTCAGGGTAGGATTGATATTCAACCACTTTACCCAGTTTCTTGCCTTGTGCTTCAAGCATGGTTTTTAACTCAGGAAGTCTTTCCAACAGGGCACTGCCTGCCTGTAAGCCAACTCTTTTCCCATCCAGATCCGCGATGGTATTGATGCTGTCGTCTTTTGCGCGGGCAACGAAATAGTGCTGTGCGGAGGCGATGGGTGGAGTGAAATCGAATACTTTCAGACGAGCGTCAGTGATGATGGCACCCGTGAGGGCAAGGTCATACTGACCTGCCGAAACGGATGCCAGAAGGCCTGTCCAGGGCAGAATCTCTTGTTTTACTTTGAAGTCAGAGTAGTCGCGAAGTTCATCCAGAAGATCTTTATTGATTCCGGTCGGCTTGCCTTTATCGATAAAGTTGAACGGAGAATAGTTATCCTCTGTCGCTACCTTTATCCCCTTGCTGGCGAAAGATGGCGACTCATCGGCAACAATCACACTGGACATGCCTAAAGACATCGTTGCTGCGGCAACGGCTACCCATTTTCTAAGTTTTATTCCATGTCTCATAATTTGTTACTTGCTGTGATTTGTGAACGCCTTCACTTTAGAGATGAGAAAGATGAATGGGTTAGAGCCAATTTACCGGGCTGATTGGGACAGCTGGTAGAAAATAAAGTTAATACGACTAATTTAGTATATTGGCTTGCTTCTTGCTGGAGTCAATCGAATGCAATGAATAAAAATATCCAAAAGGTTTACTCCATGGGGATAAATTACAGCTGTTTCATTGAGTTTGATTCGAAGAGAAGTTTGCAGGAGCAGGTAAGAGAGTACCTGGTTAAGGCAATACTTGAAGGTGTCTTCTCTGCTGATGAGGCGCTACCTTCCTGCCGCAAGCTTTCAAGTCAATTGAAGGTCTCACGCAATACCGTGTCACTGGTCTATGAAGGCTTATCAGACGACGGTTATCTTATAAGTAAGCCAAGAAGTGGTTATTATCTGTCGGAAAAATACTCCTCCAGACTTGAAGAGGTGGAACAAGAGTTGAACCATTTTGAGGCAGATAACCCCGCTAATGCAGCAAACTGGAGCCGACGACTCAAGGTTTCTACTGACGCTTTCCCTCGTATAGTGAAACCCTCACACTGGAGCTGTTATCAATATCCTTTTATTTATGGGCAACCGAGCATTAATGATTTCCCTCTGGCGCAATGGCGGGAATCTACTCGTAAGGTGATTGCGGACCCGAAAGATCATAGTTGGCTGTGTGACAAAGTCGATAAGGATGTGGAGCTATTGGTAGAGCAGATCCGG
Source organism: Endozoicomonas sp. SESOKO3 (assembly GCF_024606255.1). Lineage (NCBI taxonomy): Bacteria > Pseudomonadati > Pseudomonadota > Gammaproteobacteria > Oceanospirillales > Endozoicomonadaceae > Endozoicomonas > Endozoicomonas sp. SESOKO3. The sequence goes on along the minus strand of NZ_JAHHPR010000660.1, from coordinate 8,464 downwards.
ACCCGGGTACTTCCTCAGCGAGGCATTCACGCCAAGAGCGATGAGATTCTAATTACGGTTGGCTCGCAGAACGCCCTGTATTTGCTGTCCAAGATGTTGATGGATAAACACACTCGAGTAGGGGTGGAAAACCCTGGTTATAAAGAAGCTAACAATATTTTTAGTTTGGCCCGGGCTCAGCTTCATCCGCACACCGTCGATCAGGACGGACTGGTGCTGAACGAACTGTCATCCATCTGTGATTATTTCTATGTTACACCGAGTCATCAGGCTCCAACGGGGGTGACTATGAGTAAACAACGCCGGTGTGACCTTTTACATTTAGCGCAAAAAAACGACGCCATCATTATTGAGGATGATTACGACTCAGACAGCAACTCTGAGTGGGACCCCTTACCTGCACTGAAAGCATTGGATAAGAACAACCGTGTTGTCTACGTCAGTAGTTTTTCCAAGACATTGGCACCCGGGCTTCGCCTCGGTTATATCGTTGCCCCGGAAGAGTTGATCTATGAGTTGCGCACACTGCGTCGCTTAATGTATCGCCACCCGCCCAGCCGGGTGCAAATGGAAATGGCGCACTTTATTTCACAGGGCTACTACGACAGCTTCCTGCGGCGCTTCAAAGACAACACCCGCCAACGCTGGCACGAGATTAATCAAGCGGTTGAGCACTATCTTCCGGATTGTAAGCGACTGGCCATGGGCAATTATTGCAATGCCTTGTGGTTAGAAACACCCAACCAAATAAGCAGTCAACGACTGGCGTCCAGAGCTTCTCAACGCGGGGTTCTGATAGAGACAGGATATTCACATTTTATGGGGCAGCAACAAGCCAACCCCGAAATCAATACTTTTTTCAGACTCGGCTTTCATGCCATTGATAAAGCGCTTATTACCCCAGGGGTTGAACAACTGGCAAGAGCTCTGGAGGGCTAACATTTTCGATCTTTGGAGGCACCAACGCCAGGACAACTGCCCTGGCGTCTTTATTACTAATGTTTAATCAAAATCCGAGAGTACCTGGCTAATAATGGCTACACCCTGAGCAATCTCATTGGGTTTAACAATAAGAGGTGGTGCTACGTGAATACGGTTGTTCACTATAAAAGAAAGAAGGCCCTTGTCGGTTAGTTTGGCTTTAAGGGAAGCCATTTTCTCATTACTTAAAGGCTCTCGTGTTGTTCTGTCCTCGACCAGCTCCAGGGCCCAGAACATGCCCTTGCCGCGAATGTCTCCTATGCTATTGTGCTTTTCCATCAGATCGATCAGTGCGGGTCCCAGAACCGTGTTTCCTACCTCATCGGCGTAGCGAACAATGCCTTCTTCTTCCATCGCATCCAGGGTTGCGACAATAGCAGACATTGCCAGTGGATGGCCCGAATAAGTGAGGCCGCCCATAAAGAAGTTGCTCTTGAAATACTCCGAGATCGGCTCGCTTACGACAACGCCGCCAGCAGGGACATAGCCTGAGTTAACCCCTTTAGCGAAGGTGACCAGATCCGGGATAACGTTAAAGTGCTCAAAGGCAAACCAACGGCCAGTGCGACCGAATCCAACCATTACTTCGTCGAAGATCAGCTGTATACCATGCTCGGTGGCCAGGTCTCTAACCCCTTTCAAGTAGCCTTCCGGTGGCAGCAGGAAACCGGCTGTGCCGGGGATTGTCTCCAGAAGAATAGCCGCAATGGAATCGGGTCCTTCACATTCAATCACTCGTTTAAGGTGCTGCAGGGCTCGTTTACACTCTTCTTCCTGAGTCTTTGCGTTGAACTCAGTGCGGTAGAAATAAGGGTTAAAAAAGTGCACATGCCCGCGGCTGTATTCATTAGGTACGCGGCGAAAGTCGCCTGTGGCAGCGATAGCTGAGCCGGTATTGCCGTGGTATGAGCGGTAGGCAGAGAGCACCTTGTCACGACCGGTAAATTGTCTTGCCATGCGAATCGCATTTTCATTGGCATCAGCGCCTGCATTGGTAAAAAACACCTTGTTAAAATTACCGGGTGCTTTATCCAGTATGCGTTTGGCTGCTTCACCCCGGGCAAGGTTAGCTGTTGCTGGCGCTATGGTCACCAGGGACTCAGCCTGTGCCTTGATGGCATCAATAACTTTTGGGTGTTGGTGGCCAATATTGGTGTTGACTAACTGGCTACTAAAATCCAGATACTGCTTCCCTTCGAAGTCCCACAGGTTACATCCTTGTGCACCGGCAATAGCTATTGGTGCTGCTGAATCTTGTACAGACCAGGAATGGAATACGTGTTTATCCAAGTCTATGACGTGCTGATTTGATACATTTGTTTCAAATACATCCATTTTCATTCTCCTGCGGAGTATTGAGCCTTCGTTTGTGTTTTGCCGCTATCTTGGCGAGAAACATGAAAGAGGATGTAGGGACAGTTTAAAAAAAGCCTTGTGTCAGGGTACGGGGTGGCGCTACTGACTCAGACAATCTGAAAAACTGGCTCTATAGGATAGGCTCCGGGCTCATTACATTGATGGCATCAACTCGCAGTACGTAATGGAATGGATAATGGGCTTAGCAACGGTATTTGTTTTTTTTGCCGGATTAGTAAGGGGCTACAGTGGCTTTGGCTTTGCCATTATTGCTGCCTTGTGTCTAAGCCTTGTGTATTCCCCATTTGATGCAATTGCGATTGCTCTGACACTTGATCTGCTCAGTAGTCTCTGTCTGTTATCAGGAATCAGGACGCAGGTTAATCGACGTCTGCTGACCATGCTCACATTGGGCATGTTAGGTGCAATACCTGTTTCGCTTTTGTTTATCTCCGCCATCTCGGCAGATGAACTAAAGATGATGATTGCAGGTTTCTCATTGATTGCCGGTGCTTTGATCCTGTTTGATCTGCGGTTGACATGGCTTAACCATCGCTACGCCTTGCTCGCCGGTGCAGTGTCAGGGTTTGGGATGACCACGGCTTCAGCGGGTGGCCCGCCACTGGTGTTGTATCTCTTAAACCTATCGTTAAAGGCAAATGAAATAAGAGCTACGGCGATACTGTTTTTTATCTTGAGTTCGGCGGTATCTCTGCTGGGATTGCTCTTCGTCGATGCTGTCTCGGCCCAGTCTATTCAGTTCAGCTTGCTTCTCTTTCCCGTTGCCATGCTGGGCAGTCTGTTGGGAAAAAAATTGTTCGATTTATACCCGGGTTCATCACCTAAAAACACGGTAGCGCCCATTTTGATGATGTTGGCACTGCTCACAATTATGATTTAACAAGGAAATCATTATGAAGAAAGTTGCATTTATTACCGGCGCAACCTCCGGTTTTGGTAAAGCTGCCGCACAAAAATTCGCAAAAGAGGGGTGGTCGCTGGTTTTATCGGGACGTCGTTTAGAAAGGCTTTTGGATCTCAGAGAGACTCTGGGTGTTCCAGTGCATGTGATGCAACTGGATGTGCGGGATTCAGAAGCCGTGATTAAAGCAGTAGAGTCCTTGCCAGAAGAATTTTCAGAGGTTACAGCCCTGGTTAACAATGCAGGTCTGGCACTGGCGCCTCAGGGCGCCCCCGAGGTTGATCTTGATGACTGGCACACCATGATAGATACCAACGTTACCGGTTTGGTCAATGTCACACACGCACTCTTGCCTGCCTTAATCAGGACCGGGGCCGGTGCTACCATCATCAATGTGGGCTCAATAGCAGGTCAATGGCCTTATCCGGGAAGCCATGTTTATGGTGCCAGTAAGGCATTTGTTAAGCAATTCAGCTACAACCTGAGGTGCGATCTGCAGGGGACGGGGGTACGTGTTACTGATCTATCGCCAGGCATTGCAGAGACGGAATTCACACTGGTGCGCACCAAAGGAAACCAGGAGGCATCAGATAACTTATACCGTGGCACCACACCTCTGAGCTCCGAAGATATTGCCGGGCAAATGTTTTATATTGCAACTTTGCCGGAGCACATCAACATTAACCGTGTTGAGGTGATGCCAACACGTCAGGCCTGGTCTCCATTTGCTATCGACCGCGATGAGTTCAGTCACCAGTGATACTCCTCTCTCCCTTAACCTGAAGACGGGTACTTTCGTTTGTTTGTTCTTGATCAATAACGTGAATGGGCATAATCTCCCCGGCTGCTGCTGTTAATCTGACCGGCGCGGGCAGCGGTGGCCAGGGAGCGCCCAGCTTCCAGGCGTAAGCGATGTTAGCCTGGTTGACCGACAGGTGGGTTGCCAGGATGTACTCGGCGTGTCCGTCCTGATGCAGATGAGTAACGCCCTGTTTTGGCAGTTTAAAAACCAGTTCGCCATTAGAGTCCATCATGGGAGGGTTCATTCCGGCACTCCTTGGATAGTGATAACAGGTTTTAAAGTGCTCGTTGGGTTGGAAGCCGCTCATAGTTATGCTGAAGTAACTCATATCTTCTGTGGCGTCCTTTTTATGATCGTTATTCAGTGATACCTGATAGGTGGACAGGGTCAGAATTTTAGCTCGGTATACCAGTTCAGGAAGCACAACATTAAAGGCTTCTTTAAGATCAAAACCACTGACTTCATGGGGAAATACCATTCTGTTTCTGCTGAACCAGACGTGGCATTGTTTTTGGATATCACTTAAAAGAGCCCGATTCACGCCTTTGACTCGTGAGATGGGGTCACAGATAACTGCTTCGATTTGGGTATTCAGTTGCTTGCGGGTACCTTTTAATTCGAGTATTTTGCATTTCCGGTCTATCGCAGGAGCAAGCCTGATACCTACGGAGTGAAGGTTTTTTAACGCTGCCTCTTTTTTGTAGGTGATGACGGGTAATTGCAATGTGTGTTCCTGAGTATCAGCATCCTCTGTATTGCCTGAACGATTCCAGGACGAAATTTCGATATACAAGAGTAAAGCTCCCACAAAAAGCACTGTACCGGAAATAAATACGGAGCGGTCACAATCACGATGGCGGTGATAACGGTCATAATGGGCTTCTGACGACGTGGGAGTCACGAGTGTGGTGGCAAGCACTGCCACCATGAAAAGCCTCACATAAGTGGCGTATCGGACAGGATATGTCATGCTGATCAATCCTCTGTGTTTATTCCCTGGGGTAATTATGCGCCTGCCCCGGGATAGGCAAACTTCTTTTTCATGATTACTCTGGAAGGAATAAAAATAGCTGATTGGCCGGAAAGTGTTGGTATATGGAAGGTTTTTTTGGCGCAAGTCCAGCGGGCATAATGTCTTCCCACGGTGCCTTACTTCAACAGCTTTTCCTGATAATATAAGCCGCTTGCAATGTTATATAAGAAGTCAGGAATGTCTCCGCAGGAACTGAAATCAACGGTCTCACTGTCTTTGGTGTTTGTATTCAGGATGTTTGGCCTCTTTATGGTACTGCCTGTTCTGGTCCTTTATTCCGAAGACCTGCAAGGGGCCACCCCGGCTCTGGCCGGTTTTGCTATCGGTGCTTATGGATTAACCCAGGCAGCACTGCAAATCCCCTTTGGCTGGATGTCAGACCGGTTCGGGCGCAAGCCGGTGATTATAGCCGGTATGATGATCTTTATGCTGGGTAGTCTCGTCGCCGCTCAGGCGGACTCTATTTACGGAGTCATTTTTGGCCGGATTCTTCAAGGTTCTGGTGCGGTATCCGGAGCCGTCACGGCACTTCTGGCCGATTTGACCCGCGAGCAATACCGTACCCGGGCCATGGCGGTATTTGGTATCAGTATCGGATTCTCATTCTGCATCGCGATGCTATTAGGCCCTCTATTCGCCAGCTGGTGGGGGCTGGAGGGGTTGTTTGGCAGTAATGCTGTGATGGCGGGCTTAAGCATTCTAATTCTATTGTTTATGGTACCAACTCCAGTGGTGACCCGTACTGATCTGAACACCAAAGTCAGTATAAAAGACGTAGGCAATGTCGTAGGCAATCCGGAAATGCTCAGGTTGATGGCCGGTATCTTTACCCTGCATTTCACCCTGATGGCCCTGTTCGTGTTTTTGCCTCAAATGTTGGAAGATATCCTGGGGATGGCCCGGGAAAAACACGGTTGGATATACGTAGTGGCACTCTCGGTCTCCTTTGTCATGATCGTACCGGTGATTATTTTCAGTGAAGCCAAACGTCGCCTGAAACAGTGCTTTGTAGGTGCGGTCACTGTGTTGCTGGCAGCCATTGCCGGCATGTGGCGTGTCGAAAGTGTACTGCTGGGAATATTCCTGTTTTTTGCGGCATTTAATTTTCTGGAAGCTACACTACCTTCTCTGGTCAGTAAATTGTCGTCCGCAGGCACTCGGGGAACCTCTATGGGCGTATACTCAACCAGCCAGTTTCTGGGGGCGGCCCTGGGCGGCAGTCTTGGTGGGTTGGCGTTTCAGTACTGGGGTGCGACTGGTGTCATGATGGTTTGTGCAATCCCTACTGCACTCTGGTGGTTATTGTCTGTTACCATGAAACAACCTCGTTATGTCAGCAGTATGGTGATGGCCCTCGACTCGTCCATGAGCCTGGATGCCCGTGCCATTGGCAGGGAGCTGGCCATTATTCCCGGGGTTGAGGAAGTGACCGTCCTGGATAGTGAGAGAACCGCCTATCTGAAGGTGGACAGAAAAATAGTGGATATGGCCGCGCTGCGCCAATACGGTGAGTGTTGACATAAATGAATGAGAAAGCTACAACCAGAAACCTGTTTTTATTCCTGTTGGGAGTGAAAACGGTTTATGTTAAAAATTACTGGAGAAACTGATGGCACGTGGTGTTAATAAGGTCATTCTGATCGGCAACCTGGGCAATGATCCGGATGTCCGTTTTACCCCAAATGGCAGCGCTGTAGCTAACCTGAGCGTGGCGACCAGTGAGTCCTGGAAAGATCGTAACACCGGCCAGCCTCAGGAAAAAACCGAATGGCACAGGGTGGTCATTTTCGGAAAGCTGGCTGAAATTGCTCAGCAATACCTGCGCAAGGGTTCCAAGGTTTACATCGAAGGTAAGCTGCAAACCCGTAAGTGGCAGGACCAGTCCGGTCAGGATAAGTACACGACAGAGGTTGTTGTTGATGGCTTCAGTGGCCAGCTCCAAATGCTGGATAGCCGCCAGGACGGAATGGGGATGCCTGCCAGTGGTGGTGAGTTTCAGCCAAGGGCTACACAACAGCCAGCCTCTCAGCAGCCCGCACCGCAGCAATACAGTGCACCCCAACAGCCGATGCAACAGCAAGCGCCCGCAGCGGCACCACAGCAACAACATCAACCTCTACAACATCAGCCTCAACAGCGTCCTGCTCAACAGCAGCAGCCTCAGCAACAGCCTCAGGCTGCAACGGCTGGTGGCTTTGACGACTTTGATGATGATATTCCGTTCTAAGCAGGAACCGGGTATTGCAAAAGGCCGCTGAAATCAGCGGCCTTTTGATTATCTGGGGAAGAAATCGCCGATTTCTTAAAGACTTTGTCCATTTCTCTCATTGTTTATTCTCTTCCAGCAGTGGACAATATTAATCGAATAGAACAATGTCGGGTGTCATCTCAGATGGATCGAGCCAGCCTGCGCAAGCAGTTACGTAACAATCGTCAATCCCTGTCGGCTGAACAGCAGCTTGCTGCTGCAAGGAAACTATCCTCTGTCGTATGTAGCAGTGAGGTTTTTCGACACAGTCAGCATATCGCGCTGTATCTGGCTAATGATGGTGAAATTGATCCCGGATTTATTGCCCGGACGATCTGGGAGCAAGATAAATTCTGCTATCTTCCGGTTCTGGATCAGGAAGACCCTGACAAGATGTATTTCCAGCTCTACAGACCTAATACCCGAATGGTAGAGAACCGTTACGGAATTGCTGAACCGGAACTGGATCTTGAGAAAACCGTTAAGGCGGAAGCTCTGGATCTGGTACTCATGCCACTCACTGGTTTTGATGAAGAGGGCAATCGCCTCGGTATGGGAGCGGGTTATTACGACCGGACTTTTGCATTTCTGGGAAAACGCAGTAAACCGATACTGATAGGGTTAGCACATGAGTGTCAGAAAGTCAGTGCAATTCCTGTGGCAGACTGGGATATTCCCATGAAAGGTGTGGCAACAGAAAAACAGTTATACGGTGAAAAAAGTCAGTAAGCCAGTCCCTGGCTTACACTGTCAGCTTGTCAGATCAGGATCGAAGTCGCTGCTGTTGTTAATACAGCGATTGTAAACACCGCTAATAAAAGGCTGATTGCATCGGGTTTTGAGCCAACCATTTTCTTCAGAGCTCCACATTGTATTAATTATTATTGCAGTAGTCTCATGATCTAAAGCAGTCAGTCATGGGTTTACCATCACAAACTGCTCTTCTTGAGCTATAGCTATCGTTGCTTTTTTGTTAAACGTTGGAGAATTTCGCACAAAGAAGGGTTAACTGCAAGATGTTAAAAGTCAGTGGTCGTTTCTAGCAGCCTGTCGGACTTAAGGCTGTCCTACTGCGGTTGCAATAAATTGGTCTAAAAATTCCTGCTTCTTCGTCAAATAGCT
>NZ_JAHHPR010000659.1:0-2619 GCF_024606255.1 Endozoicomonas sp. SESOKO3 | reverse complement strand
AATTATCAACGCTGGAATTTCGTTTTTTCCGTTGTCCGAAAACGGTACAGGAAATCAAGTTGATTAACCAATTTTTGCAAGTCTTGTTTCAATACCTTCATCAGTGCAGAAAGGATATGACCCCTTTGCAGCCTGTCCCTGAAAATATCCGATCCTGCAAAGAGTATACGGCAGAGGAAGTTCAAGCTAATACCATTGATTACCTCAGAAAATTAGGACTGAATCCGGAGGATTATCGCTGTTTTTGGGGCGAAGTACGGGATATTCCGTGAAGCAGGTTTGAGATCAAAATAATTAAATATATTCAATAGAGGGATTTATGAATATAAACACTACCGGTACAGATGCTTACGGACTTCATAAGAGCAGTCTTGCTGAAAAAAATGTCGATGGAAGTCATGATTCAGGGCAGGCAAAAGTTAAAAGTTTTTCAAAAAAACGACGGGTTGAAGATAAATACTCTACACTGGCAAAGCAAATATCAGCGCCTGGTTTTATTGCGCCAGGTTTCAGTCATCAGATGCTCAATCAGTCTATTACCGAGCGAATAATTTCCCGTTCGTTTACTACTGAAGGCTCTGAGTTCGAAGAGGTAGCTATTGGCAGAATGAGGGAGACGTTCACCGCTGGAGAAGTGGCGGAACGTATTCAAAATATCGTTGAAAACCTTATTTATTCGCTGAGATACCACAAAATCGCAAGAGAAGACTATAAAGATGATGAAAGAGACGAAATTACAGAAATTTTTGTCGATTTTATTTTATTCCAGGAGGGCCTGGTCCGTGATCGGTGTTTTACTGCTGAAGGCAGTCCCGATAAATATGTGGCTGGTCAAACCATCAGCCAGATGCGGGTTGAAGAGATAGAGACTTTCCTGCATGCGATTTTTACCGAACGGGCTGAAGCGGAATCGAAACTAAAGAGTTGTAGATTAGTTTATAGTCTGGGGGACATATTGCTTGATTATCTCAATAAAAAAGAGAACGTACCGAATGATGTTGCTCCAGTAGTTAAATATTTTCTATACCTTAAATATGAATTCACCTATGGACAATTGCTGAACGATATATTTCCATTTTTTCAAATTCTACTTTCCGAAAGAGGCCTTTTTTCTGAGCTAGTTCTTGTTTTTAATTTTGCCGTCAAATTCAGGAAGGAAATCATTGACAGTGCTGACTCATCATATCCCACCAAAAATTTGTTAACCATTGCTTTGCGCAGAAACAGAAATGGTATAAGAGAGCATTTTAATCGAGATGTTATGGATATTATTTTCTCCGGGCGTTGTGATGGTATTGTTAATGCCCTGTTTGAAGGCTTCTCTTTACCGGTTGGCAGTGAGGCGACACCAAAAAATCGATTAAATCTTAAATTTGGTGAGGAACTCGAATATGATGTAAGAAATTCATTTTCTGTTCCACGAGGAAAGCTTGTTAAGATTTTTTTATATCGACTCGGAAAAAAGGAGTTAGCTCATCAGGTTCCCGCTAGAAAATTTGGTGCACGTTATGGATTTTATAGTAACTTTACCGTAGTTCCTTTTTACGACACAATAAGCTGGTTTGAAATAAACTGCACGCCTTATCATTCTGATGATCAACTTGCGGAACTGTCTTTTGAGAAGGTGATTGAAGTTATTGATTCAATGCGCAAGGATGGGCTGATTGGTTACAGCTCCGGTCATAAACACGTCGATGTATTAAGTGCCACTCAGGGTGATGCCAGTGTACTGTTGGCGATGGAGTCTGAGATCCAACGAAACCCTTTTTTGCTGAGGGCGTTTGGAAATAATGCTCGCATCGTGCAGTATGATGAAGCTGAGTGGTATAAAACATTTGCTGATTACAATTCAGACATAAAACCATTTGCCGTAAAGCGGTTAAATGTTCTCATTGACCGATATAATAGAAAAATAGAAGAAGGTAATACAGAACCGTTAAACCAAAAAGGTAATACTGATTCGGAAAAAAAAGACAAGCTTAAGCAATTTGCGCACTTTTATAGCCAGCTTGTTCATATGACGACCATACAATGGTTATTTAGTGGCATTGGTGATGATTATATGGAAAAGTATATCGCAATGTCTTTATTGCATATTACTGGAGCAAGCAAAGTAAAGGAGCTTTCAACGTTGGAATTTCGTTTTTTCCGTTGCCCGAAAACGGTACAGGAAATTAAGTTGATTAACCAATTTTTACACGCGTGGTTTCAATATATTCATCGGTGCAGAAAAGATAAAATTCCTTTACAGCCCGTTCCTGAAGATATTCAATCCAGCAAAGATTATACGGCAGAGGAGGTTAAGCTTAAAACCATTGATTACCTCAGGGCATTAGGGCTGAACCCGGAGGACTATCGCTGCTTTTGGGGCGAAGTGAGGCCTCTTCCGTCAACGATCGTTTGAATGAGACTTCAGTTTATAGAATAAATAGGCAGATTTGATTCTGTCACTGAGTTGATTAACCCACCTCTTTAAGATCTCGTCTCTGTTAAAACACTCCACCTCGATCAACTGACTAATACAGCAGGTCATCACTGGGCTAGCAGCCCGTCGGACTTAAGGGTGTCCTACTGCGGTTGCAATAAATTGGTCTAAAAATTCCTGCTTCTTCGTCAAAT
>NZ_JAHHPR010000658.1:0-3378 GCF_024606255.1 Endozoicomonas sp. SESOKO3 | reverse complement strand
GCGTTATAGTGTTTCCCAAACTTTTTGCTGTAAACCAGGTCGATCTCTTTACCCAGATCTTCAACAGTGGCGGTCTCTTCGTCAGCAGTAAAGTCGTGATAGGTAACCGACCACTTACCACCAAAGAGCTTGCCACCCACCGAAGCATAAAGATCTTTAAGACCCTCAGCAGGAGTGCTCAGGAACTGGTCCGTCCAGCCATTGAACTTATGAGCGGTAGCCAGTGGTGTCGAGAAGCCATAATTACCATCATCAGAGCCCAGCACTTCATAACCCACTTTGGTGGTAATACCGAATATCGCTACTCCACCTTCGACAAAGTAGAAATTGGCATCGTATTTATTTGAGCCTGATTCGCTCTCCTGAGTGGCATACTCTCCGGTGTAGAGGAGTTTCAGGTCACTGACATCTGCCGAACCTGAGAGTCGCACGCCGTAGGTATCCAGACTGTTGTCGGTATCATCATCCAACTCAAGTAAGTACGCGTAACCGGTCAGTTTGCCTAAGGGTGTGGCATAAGAAGCATTGAGCAAATGATCCTTGGATCTCAGATCCTTTTCTTCTGCAAAAATCCGGTTGCGTTTGTTGATGTAAGCGTACTTCAGTGACAATCCTTCAACAGGCATATAATCAGCGCTAAGGGCATTAAAGGTTTGTCGATCCTGTCGCCAGCCCACATGCCCTACAAAACGTTGATTGTCGTAAGCGATGACCTGTCTGCCGAGCTTTGCAGTCAACCCTTCCATTTTATATTGAATAAACGCCTGATCGACTTCCGTAACTCCCGGGTCAGCAATCACAGAATAGTCAGTACCATTGCCAACCGTATCATTGTAATCATCAATACCCGCTATGGACCTCGAGTCTTCAAATTCCAAAAGGCCAGAAAAGCCATAATAATCACCTGTCTTGTATCCCAATCGAGACCGAAGCGTCAGTGCTTTAGCATCTTTCTTGGTATTGTCTTGATCAACCGTCTCGTATCTGAGCCTGAAGTCACCAAACGCCTCCCCGCCGGTAAGCGCTTCTATAAATTCATCGGCCTGTACCTGAGTCGTTGAGACAGCCGCTGCCCCCGCAATAGCTGCTGCCAGTAGTGTTACCTTTGTGTGTTTCAAGGACTTAAACTCCGTTTTTTTGTTGTGAATAATCTTTTATCACCGGGGCGACAAAAATTATTTCTCTCGCTCATTGCTGATTTATTGTTGTTATTGTTGATTGAGCTGCGTTTTTATCCTTTCGGATACTACGCAGCCTGAAAGCTTTTCTTACTGCCGGAAGCTTCTTTTTTCTTTTTATGCTTGCTAATGTTTTCCACCTTGCGTTGTTTCTCATAGAGGAACTTCAATACTTCTGAGCGCAGGCGGGTGTACTCAAGGTCTTCTGCGAGAGCCAAGCGATCTCTGGGACGTTCCAGATTGATGTCAAGAATTTCACCAATAGTGGCTTCTGGCCCATTGGTCATCATGACGATACGATCTGACAGCAACACGGCTTCATCCACATCATGGGTAATCATAATGACGGTATTGTTCAGCTCCTGCTGGATCTCCATCAAAGAGTCCTGCATGTGAGCCCGGGTCAGGGCATCGAGGGCACCGAAGGGTTCATCCATCAGCAAAATTTCCGGCTGCATGGAGAGAGCCCTGGCAATGCCGACACGCTGCTTCATCCCTCCGGAAATTTCTTCAGGTCGCTTGTGCATGGCATGCTCCATATGCACCAGCTCGAGGTTATGCTCTATCCATTCTTTGGTTTCAGACTTGCTTTTTGAGCGTCCAAACACCTGCTTAACCGCCAGCTCAACATTCTGATAGGCTGTCAGCCAGGGCAACAAAGAATGATTCTGGAACACGACGGCTCTTTCCGGCCCCGGTTCCCTGACTTCTTTACCGTTAAGGACTACGCCTCCGGTAGTGGCCTGGTATAGCCCGGCAACAATGTTCAGTACTGTTGACTTACCACAACCCGAATGGCCAATCAGCGAAACAAATTCTCCTTTGCTGATCTTCAGGTCCACTCCTTTCAGTGCCGTGAATGGACCTTTTGGCGTATCAAACACCATGTCGATATGGCTGATATCCAATAAAGTGCTGGCTGCTTTTTGAGCGTTCATGTCTGTTTCACCTCCGTGTTGAATTAACTGGCTGTGCCGGCCTTGTCCCAGGAGACAAAACGCTGCAGCTGAAGCATGGTGCGATCCAACAGAAAACCGATAAACCCGATGACGATAACCGCCACCATAATCCGGGCCAGAGAGTTTGAGCTGCCATTTTGGAACTCATCCCAGACGAACTTTCCAAGACCGGGGTTCTGAGCCAGCATTTCTGCAGCGATCAGAACCATCCAGGCAACGCCTAACGACAATCTCATACCAGTGAAAATCATCGGTATGGAAGCGGGCAGAACAATTTTCTGAACATGCTTCAGGGCTGGCAGTCTCAGCACACGGCTGACATTCACCAGATCCTTCTCAATAGAAGAAACGCCCACTGAAGTGTTGATTACCATGGGCCACAGACAACAGAGCGTGACGGTAATCATGGAATTTAAAAAGGACTTGGCTACCAAAGGGTCAGGACTGATATAAACAGCACTGACGACCATGGTCACCAAAGGTAGCCAAGCCAGAGGAGAAACCGGTTTAAAAATCTGAATAACAGGATTCACTGCCGCATTCAGGGTTTTATTCAGTCCTATGGCAATCCCCAGGGGTATGGCGATGACTGCTGCCAGGACAAATCCACTCAGCACAGTGATAAGGCTGGTGAAGATCTGGTCTGGAAACGTTTCTTTACCGGTGTAGGCACGGATTTTGGGTACGTAATCCGGATCCTTCGCCAGTCTGGCTTCAATACGCTTCTCTTGTCGCTCATAGAAGGCCTGCTCTTTCACTCGTTCAGCGCTATGCTCTTCATAAAGCGACCCCATTTGCTCCCAGACTGCCGACGGTCCGGGAAATTTGCCCAGTGATGTATCAATCTTGCTGGCGGCTCCTGCCCAGATCATCAGAAAGACCAGGATGCCGGCAAAAGGAATCAGCAGGGTTCTAAAGGTTTTTGTTATTGTTGTTTTAAGACTTTCGGAAATAATTGGCTTATTGATGTTGTTATTGGCCAACGCAGTTTCAGTTGTCATGTTTGTTCTCTCCCCCAAACAGCCTTGAGCGGACAATTCAGTCCGAGCTTGCATGGATCAACCCTCAGGCTGATCCATTCAAGACGAAATCAGATCTTGTCGCCCTGCTTCAGACCAATACTGAACTTGTTGATGTACTCATTAGGTTTCTTGCCGTTGTAGACGATACCGTCAATGAAGTGAGTCTGTGGATTTCTGAACCCGTGTTGCTGTCAGATCGTATCGTCATGATGACCAATG
>NZ_JAHHPR010000657.1:0-1409 GCF_024606255.1 Endozoicomonas sp. SESOKO3 | reverse complement strand
CTTTTTCTGGTGTGATCCTGTGCAGCAGCGGTACCTGAACCCCTTGTCCGGAAGCCATGGATTTCACCATTTCAGGCACCAGACGGGAAATGCTGCGATACATCCGGGGGTTGGCGTTGTACTGCCTGGCAAACAGCAGAGAGCCGGTTCTCAGAAGAATGACCGAAGATGCGGCCCTGCCCAATGGCATGGCCAGCCCGCCCAATTCAGAGATTTTTTCAATGTTGGTGTGGTAGGCATATTGGCCGGTGCGGTCAAGATCAACACCATAGCGTTCCAACCAGTGCTGGAAAGGTATGAACGCTCTGTGCGCGTAATCACCCCGGTTGGTCAGATCCAGTAGAAGAAGGAACGCCACGTTTGAGTCAGACAGCCTGATGGCCTCCTCGACGGTATGGGTGGCCAGCAGAGGTTTGTAGTTGGAGAGGAACCAGATGACGTGCCGTATCAGAGAGGCTGAAGGTTTGACCCAATAATCATTGAGCTGATGCTCAACCGCTGCGGCATGAGCCTGCATCAAGGTGTTATGGATAGCCCTGATCAGCTCTGATTCAGACACGCCAACGGCATTAGCATAAGGTGCCAGAGTATCCTGAACATTGGCCAGGAAGGCCACCGTCCTGCGGCCGTTATCAAAGGCAATATCGTCAAGAACATAGTTGGCGATGACTGCAGCTGCGTATTCTTTCATGCCAGCAACAGACTCTTTCATACCTGCCGGGCCAGTGGCGGTTACGATGACAGGAGTGAAGGCACTGTGCATGAATTCCTCTGCACCCTCGTCAGACAGCATTTGAACAACCTTTTTGAAGTGACGCACATTGACCCCGTGGCGGTAGCCAAGGAAGTGCTCAAATTCATCCACTGTCTGATAACCATCGACACCTCTGACCGCTTTCACGTAGTTCTCAAGTTCAACCTTGCAGATCAGACCTTCACGCAGCAGATCAATAATCTTTTTACCACTGGCAGAACGAGTCGCGAAGTATTCCGAGAAGCTTTTCAGGTCTCCCGGTTCATGCTCGACGAACTGAATAGCCCTTTTGGCTATGCCATTAATTTCGTTGTCGTATTGTTGAGCCCCGGTTTTCATCTCATTCCTGGCCCAGTAAACCAGCTCCTGGACTTTTTCCAGGATATTCAGAGACAGATCTCCTTCAAGTTCGACATTGTAGTGGGGCGGGTAGTGCGTCTTCAGTCTCTCGGAGATTGTCACAATCCGAAAGCCCTGGTAGTGCGTCTTCAGATTTTTGAAGACTGTCACAATCCGACTGGCCTGATCAAACGTCAGATGCTCTCCAACCATTGCCTGCAAACGAATCGGTGCAAATTCATCGTTAAAATCAAAAGTCGTAAGGGTTGGTATTGCATTACCGCTTTCTGCTGCCAATCCTGCCAGACCGATGGCG
>NZ_JAHHPR010000656.1:0-7333 GCF_024606255.1 Endozoicomonas sp. SESOKO3 | reverse complement strand
GACCAATTTATTGCAACCGCAGTAGGACAGCCTTAAGTCCGACAGGCTGCTAGCCCTTTCATAAGTTTTTTCCCGGCACCGCCTTCGGCTTTTATCAAAAGGTCTTTGACAGAAAGCAGACTAATTTTCTTGATCTATCATTGCTCTCTAGTCACCAGGATACAGGGATAGAATTATTAAACACTCACTCTTTGCGACATCACTTTTGCTACCACTTTTGCTACTACCGTTTTTTGTCGTTTGTCAGGCAGAACCGCGGACTGAATATTTTATTGTTGAGCTTCAACAAAATAAAATGCTTTCAAACCAGAGCTTTTCTATAAATCCAGTCCTACGTACACTGTCGTTCAGTTCACCTAAAATTACCGACACAAGCGATAATAAAGAACTCGGTTCACCACCCGAATTCAAACAACACAAGACTTACAGTTACGGTGTAAAAGAGACTCTTGTTGAATCGATTTCGTGGCCATCGCTTTACGCCATTCATCTGCTGGTGCGTTACGAACTAATCCGGAGCACTATGGACGCCCCTCTACGCTCCAACCCTTATTCATGGCTATCTGTAGAAGTGATTCTTACCGTCGGTTGGCTTTTAAAAAGCTATTGGAATTTCGACTCAATGTCGTTTAAACCAAAAGAACAACCAAGAGCAGCAACTATGGTGATACAGCGGGGGCAGCCATTTGCCTATATCACTGTGGTGCCTGGCTCTGGACATAGCCAACAACCGCACAAGCCATCAGAACCATCAAGACAGCAGGCCGCGGGAGTTCAAAGCGACCTTACAGGCTCTTTCACCAAATCTCTGGATACTGACTCTGCCGACAATAACGGAGGCTCTCAGCAAACTCTGCATACTTTGAGTTTAAATTGTTTCGTCTTTCCCTGTCATGGTGTTTGTAGTTTCCGACCATCATCCAATAGCAGAGAGCCCGCTGAATGGCCGCCGGATTCTGAAGAAAGTTCGACAGGCAACTATGGATACTCAATCAGTGTAGATGCAATCTCTACAAATGACCCAGCCGAACCAGCCAATTGTCATATGACAATGCGCAGGAATCAGCCTGCCAACTCTGATGAATGGATTATCGTCCATGGGTTACTCAATCTGGGAAACCATAGCCTTTCAGAAGAAACCGGGATTAGCAACACGCCTGTCTATTTCACCAATCCAATGGTGATTCCATCTCCGGGCAGCCTACCTTCCGGAGGAGCTACCTATTGCCAACAGCCCCTGTCGGATCATACAGGTAAAATTCACAGAGGGCAGCAACAAACCTGTGACGTAATCATAGTCGGGGAAGAAGCCCAGCCGAGACCATGCGCAAAGGTCTGTAAGAATGCTGTAGCCCTATCGGTTCACAAAAGCTCATACCACACCGGGCAAAAAATCTGTAACGTGACCCTGATCGGGGAGAATGGTCAGCCGCGGCCGTGCGGGAGGGTCTTTAAGAATGCTAAATCACTGTCGGGTCACAAAAGCAGAAAGCACGTCAGGCAGCGACAAACCTGTCACATGACCTTGGTCATGAAGGATGGGGAGCTGCGGCCATGCGGGAAGGTCTTCCCGAATACTAAAGCCCTTTGGAAACACAAAAACAACGTCCACAACGGGAAACAAATCTGTGACGTGACCTTGGTCGGGAAGGATGGCCGGCAGCAACCATGCAGAAAGGTCTTCGAGAATGCCAAAGGCCTGTCGGATCACAAAAGAAAAATCCACAGTGGAGAAAAACTCTGTGACGTTACCGTGGTCGGGGAAGATGCTCAGCCTCGATCATGCGGGACGGTCTGCAAGAATGCTAAAGGCTTTTCGGATCACAAAAAAAAAGTCCACAGCAGGCAACAAACCTGCCACATAACCGTGATCGGGCAGGATGGCCAGCGGCGACCATGCGGTAAGGCCTGCAAGAATGAACAAGCCCTGTCGTCTCACAAAACCAGAGATCACACTGGGCAAAAAACCTGTGACGTAATAGTAGTCGGAGAGGATGACCAGCTGCGGTCATGCGGGATGGTCTGCAAGAATGCTCAAACCTTGTCAGAGCACAAAAGCAGAAACCACACCGGGCAAAAAACCTGTGACGTAATAGTAGTCGGGGAAGATGGCCAGCCACGGCAATGCGGGATGATCTGTAAGAATGCTAAAAGCTTTTCAGATCACAAACGAAAAGTCCATAGCGGGCAACAAACCTGTGTCCTTACCTTGGTCGGGGAAGATGGTCTGCAGCGACCATGCGCAAAGGTCTTCAGAAATGCTCAAGCCCTGTCGTCTCACAAATGCAAAGAGCACTCCGAGCAAAAAACCTGTAACGTAACTGTGATCGGAGAGGATGACCAGCCGCGACCATGCAGGATAGTCTGCAAGAATACTCAAACCCTGTCAGTGCACAAAAGCAGATGCCACAGCGGGCAACAAACCTGTGTCGTGAACGTAACCGGGAAGGATGGCCAGCTGCGGCCATGCGGCAGGATCTGCATAAGTGCTAGAGCCCTTTATGAGCACAAAAGAAGAAACCACTCCGGACCAAAAACTTGTGACCTAATTGTGACCGGGGAGGATGGCCAACCGCAGCCGTGCAGGATGGTCTGCAAAAATGTCAGAGTCCTGTCGTATCATAAAAAAAGCCATCGAAAACGTAAGTCTGTTGATCCGGAACACGATGATGGTCGCAATCCTAAACAGGGTAAACAGAATAAGTAACGATTTGATCCAGTACATGGGATCAATGAGGTTTCTCCCAGTGTCACCTTCAGTTTTTTACAAAAGATCCTCTGTAGGAGGACAGTTTCGAGACAAAGCTTGATATGAAAGGGTGAAATTGCCAGAAGAGTCGTTGACTGGGTGGCGCCCGAAGGGAACTGGGTTGTCTGTCTGGATCGCACCAAACGGGACTTTGGCCAGTTCAAAATCAACATCATGATGGTCGCTAAGTAGGAGGTCGTCATTTTCGCAAAGGAGGGAATCATTTAGCTTGAGTTCATAAGCTTGCAGTTATACCTGCAGGCGAGTACCCACTCTCCCTTTTATAACAGGATTCTTTACGAAATTGTCTCCTGCAGAGCAAAAGGTCTTTGACAGAAAGCAGACTTATTTTCTTGATCTATCCTTGCTCTCTAGTCACCAGAACACAGGGATAGAAATATTAAACACCCATTCTTTGCGGCATCACTGTTGCCGCTAATGTTGCTACTACTTTTTAGATCTGTCGTTTGTCAGGCCGAAGCGTGGACAGAACGTTTTATTCTCGAGTTTGAAGAGAATGAAGTGTTTCCAGACCAAAGCTTTTCTATCAAGCGTGGCCTGCTCGCATCGCCGGGCACCCCTTCAGACCTTGTCAACACAAGGAACTATGCAGGAATCAGTTCATCGCCTGATGACAAACGACACAAATTTAACAGTTACGGGGTAAAAACGCTCCTTATTGAATCGATTTCGTGGCAATGGCTTTATGCCACTCACTTGCAGGTGTACGAGACGATCCTGGCCACCAAGGACGTTCCTCTCAGCTCCACCCCCTATTCATGGCTACCTGTAGAAGTGGTTGTTGCCATCGGTTGGCTTTTAAACAGCTATTGGAACCCCGATTCACTGTCGTTTAAGCCGATCGAACAACAAGCAGCAACCACTATGCTGACACTGGAGGGGCACTCATTTGCCGCCATCACGATGGTGCATGGCTCCGGACATAACCAACAGCCCTTCCAGCCATCAGAACCCTCTGGGCAACCAACCGCGGGAACCCCCTGCCACCTTACAGGCTCTTTCACTAACCCTCTGAATACTGACTCTGCCGACGGTAACGGAGGCTCTCAGCAAACTCTACATACTTTGGGTTTGAATTGTTTCATCTTTCCCTGTCATGGCGTTTGTAGTTTCCGATCATCATCTGATAGCAGAGAACCCGCTGAATGGCCGCTGAATTCAGAAAAAAGTATGACTGACAACTATAGAGGCGGCAACTATAAAGGAAGAAACTATAGATACTCAATAAGTGCAGGGGCAACCACTGCAACAGACCCAACCGAACCTGCCATTTATGATGTGACAATGCACAGGAACCAGCCTGCCAACTCCGATGACTGGATTATCATCCACAGTTTACTCAGTCTCAGAAGGCATAGCCTTCCGGAAAAAACCGGCATTAGCTTTACGCCTTCGCATTGCCAACAATCCCTGCGGGGTCACACAGGCGAAATTCACAGCAGCCAGCAACAAACCTGCGACGTAACCGTGTTCGAGGAGGATGGTCAGCCTCGACCATGTGGGAAGATCTGCAAGAATGCTGCTGCCCTATCGGTTCACAAAAGCTCATACCACACTGGGCAAAAGCTCTGTGACGCGACCTTTGTCGGGGAGGATGGTCAGCCACGGCTATGTGGGAAAGTCTGCAAAAATGCTAAAGGCTTATCAGATCACAAAAGAAAAGCCCATAGTGGGCAACAAACCTGTAACTTGCCCGTGGTCGGGGAGAATGGCCAGCAGCAGCCATGCGGGTGGGTCTGCAAAAATGCCAAAGTCTTGTCGGATCACAAAAGCAGAAGGCACCCCAGTGAGCATCAAATCTGTAACATAACCGTGGCCGGGAATGACGGCCAACTGCGGCCATGCGGGATGGTCTACAAGAATGTTGTAGCCTTGTCGGATCACAAACGCAAAACCCATGCCGGACCACAAACCTGTTACGTAAACGTTCTCGGAGTGGATGGTAAGCAGCGACCATGCGGGGCAGTCTACAAGAATGCTAAATCCCTGTCGGTTCACAAAAGCAGCTTACACTCCGGGCAAAAAACCTGTGTTATGGCCGTGGTCGGGGATAATGGCCAGCTGCGATCGTGCGGCACAGTTTGCAAAAATGCCCAAGCCCTGCGGGATCACAGAAGAAGAGATCACTCTGAGCAACAAACCTGTGACGTAACCGTGACCACAGAATATGGCGACCAACGGTCATGCGGGAAGGTCTGCAAGAATGCTCAATCTTTGGCGTCTCACAAATACATATGCCACACCGGGCAGTATAACTGTGAAGTGACCGTGGCTGGGGAAGATGGTCAGCTGCGGCCATGCGGGAAGGTCTGCAAGAATAAAAGAACTCTTTGGGATCACAAAAGAACACATCGGAAACGCATCTCTTATCCTGTGAATCAGGATGGTGAACCCAGCCCTAAAAAAGTAAATTGAATAAATAACACCTTTCTTTTCATTAGAATTTTTTCGATGCTACCCTTGGCTTTTAACAAAAGATCATTGACAGATAAAAGACTTATTTTCTTGATCTACCCTGGCTCTACAGAGACCAGAATACAGGGACAGAATGATTGAACACTCACTCTCTGCGGCGACAATGTTTCTGCTAGTGTTGCTGTCTGTCGTCTGTCAGGCTGAACCATGGACAGAATGTTTTATTATCAAGCTTGAACAGAAGGCAGTGTTTCCAAACCTGAGCGTCTCTATAGAACGTGACAGGCATACCCTGCCGGACAATCTTTCGGAGGTTTTCGACACAAACGACTATGCAGGACTGGATTTTCGGTCTGATGACAAACCGAACAGACCCGGCAGTTACGGAGTTAGGCTGCCTGTAGAAGTGGTTGTTGCAGCCAGTTGGCTTTTAGAAAGCGATTTGACTAACGATTTCATGCTGTTTAATCCAATCCAACAACAAGAGGCAACATCTACGCAGACACAGGGGGATCAACCGTTTGCTACCATCACTATGATGCTTCGCTCTGTAGATGACCAACAATCACATCAGCCATCAGAATCATCCAGCCAGCAAGCGCCGGGAGCCCCACAATCTACAGGCTATTTCGCTAACCTTCTCTATTCTGACTATGGCGGCGGTAACAGAGGTCCTCAACAAGCTCTGCACACCCTGGGTTTCAATTGTTTCGTCTCTCCCTGTCGTGGCGTTTGCAGTTTCCGATTATCATCCGGTAGCAGAGAATCCGCTGAATGGCCGCTGAATTCCGCAGAAAGTTCTACAGCCAGCTGTAGACATTTAATTGGCCCGGGGGCAGTCTCTACAACAGACTCAGCCGAACCACCCAATTATGATGTGACAATGCTCGGGAATTTGCCTGCCAACTCTGATGACTGGATTATAATCCACGGGTTACTCAATCTTCGAAGCCATATCCCTCCAGAAAAAACCGGGATTAACTGTACGCTTACCCATTTCAAACGCCCCATGGTGACTTCACCTTTGGGCTGCCTTCCTTCCGGAGGGGCTACCCGTTGTCAAAAAGTCCTGTCGGATCACAAAAGCAGAGAGCACTTCGGACAGCCAACCTGTGACGTGATCGTGGTCGGGAAAGATGCCCAACAGCGGCCATGCGGCAAGGTCTACAGGAATGCTAATAGCCTGATAGCACACAAAAGAATATTCCACAGCGGACAAAGAATCTGTGTCCAAACCGTAACCGGAGGGGATGGCCAGCATCGACCATGCGGGAAAACCTGCAAGAATACTCAAGCTTTGTGGGATCACAAATTAAAAGATCACAGCGGGCAAAAGACCTGCTACGAAACAGTGGTCGGTGCAGATGGCCAACCGCGACCATGCGGGGAGGTATGCAAGAATGCTAAAACATTGTCGTCTCATAAAAGAAGCATCCACACTGGACAACAAACCTGCCACGAAAGCGTGGTCAGGAAGGATGGCCAACAGCAGCCATGCGGAAAGGTCTGCAAGAGTGCTAAAGCCCTATCGGATCACAATAGAAAAGAACACACCGGCCAAAAAATCTGCAATGCAACAGTGGCTGGAAGGGATGGCCAGCAGCAATGCGGAAAGGTCTGCAAGAACGCTAAAGCCCTGTCAGATCACAAAAGAAGCAACCATTCCGGGCCACGAACATGCAACGAAACAGTGGTCGGGCGGGATGGTCAAAAGAAATCATGCGGAGCGGTCTGCAAGAGTGTGAATGCCCTGACGGATCACAAAAAAAGAAACCATAGTGGGCAAAAAATCTGTAACGCGATTGTGGTCGGGGACGATGGTCAGGGACGACCATGTGAGCGGGTCTTAAAAAATGCTCGTTCTCTGTCATGTCACAAAAGCAAATATCACAGCGGACAAAAAACCTCTGATAAGACAGTGAACGAGGAGAGTGGCCAGCGGCTGCCATGCGGACTGGTCTGCAAAAATGCCAACGCCTTGAAAGATCACAAAAAAAGCATCCACAGCGGGCAACAAATCTGTAACCTGCCAGTGATCGGAGAGGATGGTCAGCAGAGGTTATGCAGGGAGGATGGCCTGCTGCGGCCGTTCGGTAAGGCCTTCCAGAATACCCACGCACTGTCCAGGCACAAAAGAACACACCGAAA
>NZ_JAHHPR010000006.1:0-3198 GCF_024606255.1 Endozoicomonas sp. SESOKO3 | reverse complement strand
AAGTTGGAAATAACAGAAGCTCCGGGGGAGGATATTGTTTTTCATGGTCAGATGCACAATCCGGGTGACGTCGCTCTTGTAGAAAACCTCTACAAACTCTGGGCAATAGCCGGGGTTAATAACCCCTCCCCTGCAGTCATAACAGAGCTTCTCAGATATAAGATAAAAAACTACGAGTTCATCATTCGAAGCAGGCAGATGTCACTGCTGGAGGAGATTGTTGCGCGGCACGATACTGGCATTGACAAAGATCGACCGACGATGCTCTCAGACGAAGACAAACTGGCGGTGCGTTCGCTTGCATACTACGAATCCCTTCAGCAGGCCTTGGCTCTGGCTACTCCAGTTAACCCATGTGAACCAAGTGAATTTGTGTTCACACTGGAACACATCAGAGTCGCTTCATTAGTCATCACACCAACCCGGTTGCATAAGCAACTCGCAAAATACTTCAGCTTCAAGCCCGTGCTTAGAAATCTTCTGATGAACCCGCACTTTTTTCAGAATATTCGCAAAGTGATACCCGTTATCGGCGATATCAAACCAGCTCAGATCGATCCCGGGAAAGACGAAGAGTTTACTGCCAGAGTCATGACCGACATGGCCAGACAGCTGCTTGAGTTATCCGGGAGCCTGGAGGAACTGCGGGCAAAACATGCCAGACCGGGCACCAGAACAGAAGCTGAAACAATAGCTGCGACCAAAGCTGTCGTTGCAACCATTGCCGCACATTTAAGCATTGAGGATTTTGATGACAATACAGATATTGACGATCAGCAAGAACGCCTGATTCAAAAACTGGAAACAATGAATGCTGAAGCGCAGAGTCTGCGTCAACAACTTAAGACTATGAGCATTCAACTCGATCAGGAAGATATTTACACCGATATTAGAAAAGGTGTCCTGGCTCAGGTTCTTGGTATTGATCCGAACGACAAGACCGCACTATCAGACCGCTCTGCCGTGGAGTCAGCTGTATATCACAAACTTATCAAGCTTAAATTTCTGGACACCTATGTGGATTACATAAGAACAGGCCACTCCGAAGTGATGCCTGAAGTCCTTGAGACATTGAGTGACGTGGAAAAAGCCCTTCAGATGAAAGCCCCTGATGAAAACGATGATGTGTACCTTCGTCGCCAAAGCATTTCTGAAGAGCTGCAGGAGTTCATCGCAAAAGCCAGACAACGGTCAGAGAAAAAGGCCCTTGACATACTGAAAGACATAGAAGGAATACTCGACATCAAAGTCAATGAAGAAGATGATAAAACAACAAGACTTATCAGGGTCCGAAGAATGTTTGACAGCGATGATCTCACAGATCATATGCTGGATAAGATAGATAACACCCTCTGGGCAGATGAAAACGCAGCTCTGGTCGGGAAAGGTCTTAAACTCGCCAGGCTTCTTGCGCATCTTCACTATAAAGTCGGAGGCCCTGACCCGGATAAGCAAGACAGAGAACAACAGACAGATCCGCTGGCAGAAGTAGAAGAAACACTCAACATCGCCTATGGAAAACGGAAGGACAGAGCAGCAAGACTTGCCATGGTTCTTAAAATAATGAACCACAATGACGCCGGAGAATACCTGCTGGGTGAGATAGAACAGGCCCTCTGGAAAGAAGACAGCAAAACGCTTGACGAGAGGGGTCTCAGACTCAGGAAGCTTGATGCGAGTCTTACTTATAAAGTCGAAGAACCGTACCACGATCAGCAGGTCAGAAAACGACAGACACGTTTGATTGCAGCCGTAGAGCACCAACTGAATATCCACCCTCTTGATTACGTTGCGGCTGTACAAAAAGTCAAGGCTTTCACAGCGAAACTGGCCAGTGATCTAATGATGAACTTTGACGAGGGTGCCAGCCTGTCTGACCGGAAGGATGCTTTAATAACCAGAATTCAGGCATTTCGGGATGAAGTCAACGAAGTCTATGAAGATGAAACAGTCAGGAGAGCGCGGAACAACGAGATAGCTCGTCAACTCAACATGGAAGACTATAAGGATGATGCCACTATAAACGACCAAAATAGTCGAATTAAAGCAAAACTCCAACAGCTGGACGAGGAAGTTATCAACACGATTCAGTCAGACGTTAATACGCGTATCACGGTCATTGAGAACGAGCTTGACAGGCATATGACACGCCTGGGGCCCAAGCCCCGATACGTCCTTGATCGTGAGGCAACCACAGCCAGACAAGCATTAGAAAAAGCTGAAAGTGAGTTGGTGACTGCTTATCGAAAGAATCGGGAACAGCCACGTCTGGAAGCAGCAATTGAAGCCAGGAAAGCAGACATTGAGAGAATGAAGTATGTCCTGAAGGCTGCCGAGCAAGCCGTCGAAAATGATGACGGTCCCTTCCAGTACACGCCGAGACAGGTAAAAGTTCTGACCGATATGCATGACTTCATCTATCAGCACGCTCTCAAGAAGCAGGCTCTGGAAGCTGCAATGGGTCTGGCAGCATCTGCAGCGAAAAGCGGTAAGGTCCCCCCCCTCCTTTCGACTTTCGATTTTGACGATGAATTTGCGCCCATTCGCCTGCAGGCAGCGGTCGGAAAAGATCTGACATTTCATCAGGCCAGTCGGATTGCAAGAGTCTTCAGGAACCTGATGAGGAGTTTCCCTCCCCACTCTTCCGAGCTTGTAGATGATCAGCCTCAGAGTATCCTGGAAGAGGTCCAGATTCTGGTGCAGAGAGTCAGAAATGAGATGGGTAAAGGGGCACTTCAATACGACGAAGTCATTAACGGCATGGGCAAAATAGCCATTCACTTCGTCAAGTATGAAGAAGATGACCTGAAAAGCTTCCTGGAATACCTGGCTACCCGTTCTGCCAGTGGTAACAAGATAATAGCTCTTCTGCATGAAGGTCTGATCAGCAAGGTTGAACTTGAGAATTACATAAAGGCCGTCAGAGGTGTTGATGGTTATCAGACAGTGGCTGAGTTTGAACACTTCCTTGGTTATATACACGGTGTCAAGGTGCCAGAGTTCAGGAAGGTTGTCCAGATGCTGTCCGATGAGGGTGCTGAGCAATTCATGCGGATTGCTTTTGCTCCTGTGACTGTGACCGCAACTGGCCCGGCGGGTATGAAAGAGTCTGTTGCCGGCATGAAAGAGTTCGCAGCAGCTATCATCGCCAACTACGTGCTTGATGATATTGCCTTTGAAAATGGCCGCAGGACGGCA
>NZ_JAHHPR010000655.1:0-2034 GCF_024606255.1 Endozoicomonas sp. SESOKO3 | reverse complement strand
TGTGCAGTCATCATTTAGCTGTTTTTAAGGCTCTCATCAGAGAAAAGAATAATCAGATACCAGCGGTAACATCTTCCCCGAGCACTTCCTCAGGCATTCCCCGTAGTTCTCCCCCGGCTGCTGCTGCAATTTCTGAAACAGTCTTGATTAGAAAAGTATCCGCTACAACATCAAGGCTGGATCATGAGGCTTTTCGAACCACTTATCCAACATTGTTTATATTTGATGCAGAGCAATTGTCAGGAAAGGGACAGCGAGCCGTTTATGAATTGCCATTGACAGTGCCCGTCACTGGCCGTCTCAGAGGCGTAAAGAGTTTTCAATTGCCTGATAACTCAGCTTTTGTAGGGAGCAGGATAGATATTTTACCTGTGTTTGTGATTGAAGGAGGCACACAGAATCATTACGTGATGTCGGCACCCTATAATGATTCTGTTTATTATCTGGCGAATATCGAAATCGATTCCAGAAATCCTTTGGATACCAGAGCTTCATCAGCCACTGCTACCACAGGATACCCAGATAAAACCCCAACTAAACAAGATCATATACCGGCAGGTATTCTGTATCTGAGGGGCGCGGGTATTTTTGTTGCAGACAACATCAGGGTGGTGCTTGACCTGGCGGATAATCACAGGAGCGTCCAACTGGTAGAGCTGGGGTGTATCAATTTTTCTGATGGAAGAGGAACAGAAGAATTCTTCGTCTTTCGATTCATGCACTCTGAGTTTGATCTTTTACAAAGTGTACCAGGATCAAAAGACACTCAAAGCGCTGCACTGAATGTAAGATGTTTTCAGAAAAAAGGGCAAGTGCAGTTGACCATGAGAAACACTAAAACCATTGTATTCGTACCCACTGAAACGGTCACTCCAACACCTGGTTTACCAACTGGCAGTGGGGTGTTGTTCTCTATAATCTTATGGCCCAGAGAAAATGTCCTGAGCTTTGTTGATTCTACCTGTAACAGCGTCGTCGATCAGTTTGGCAATGATCTAACCATTGGCTCAGCTTATCCATCGGATCCTGATTACTACATGGGTGACGTCTGGGGCAGTTATTGTACTGACGTTAATATGGTTCAGGGAGCATTTGGATTAATAGACAGAGAGCAGGCATGGGGGTGGATATTAGGTGATACCGGTGAACATGGCTGTGAATCTTCATTGGAGAAGACTTATCGAACAGGTTTTGCTTCAGTGAGCGCATGGTCTTCGGCAGATTTTGATGTTGCATGTAATTACGCTGTGCCAACAGCCATTTCATCTGCATCATCATTTTTGTCCGCTTCTTCTTCAGCCTCTCTTTATACAACCCAGGTGGCCTACACTTCATCCAAACTTATTACTGATGCAGATAATACGAGCGGTCCGGTTATTAGCATTGCTGGCACAGCTGAATTAAGAGGATTTGAAGTACCAGAAAAAACACCCACATGGGTGAAAGCATCCATAGGTGCTGGCCTGTTTCTTGGAGGGCTGGCTATAACTCAAACCTGGTTCCATTGTTCAAAACGTATCAAGCAGACTTGGATAAGGTATACCAGTCAGGCATTAGCTGCAACATTGGGATTGGGTCTTCCCGCACTTCAGTTGTTACCAAAATGTGTCTGCAGATTGAGGAGAGATACAGTCGATATTCCATTGAAGGAGCGCGATCTGCCGCAGTTTGTCATAAACTCATGGCTATTCGAGAGTACTCGGTCACACAATCCGGCAGCATCCGGCCAGTGATTCCAGTACATCCGGCCACCCCGCTGAGGCGGTGCCCGAATTTGAGTCTGAGTACTTCACGAATCTTGCGCATGGGCAGTCTCTACATGTTGCTACCCGCTCTTCCTTGACGAGGTCTCAAGTTATAGTTATGAATAGTCACAGGCTTGGCTTAGCGGTTGCTTTATTGTCAGCAATTTGCGCCTTCCCTTGTTATGCTTTCATTGCCGGTAGCTTAACGGGCAGTTCCGCATTTACAGAGTTTTCAAGTTGTTCAGAGTTAGTCAGTAGTGTTGATAGAGATGTGTGCAGTCATCATTTA
>NZ_JAHHPR010000654.1:0-3890 GCF_024606255.1 Endozoicomonas sp. SESOKO3 | reverse complement strand
ACGGGCTAAGGAACAGCCAACGACGTCCGGTATCATGAAAGGCCGGGATCGTTGATGTGGGCATAACGCCAAAGTTGCCATTAAGCACTCCAATGTCGTGAATGGCGTTCAACAAGCCTCGCTCTGCGATCGCGTAAGGGGTGCTACTTCCATCAGGAGTATGAGCGTATTGACCGTAATTTTTTGTCGCCTTGAAGTGGTAGACCCGGTAGGCTTTTTCACCATTAGCATTGTTGATCACTTGTAAACGGTCAGTGAAACTTTGGATACTTTCGGGAAGATCCTTTTCCAATACGATGAGGTACTGACCAAAACGGGGTAGCTGGCTTTTAAAGCGTTTATTAAGCACCCTGGCAATAAATTGATGCATAATGCCCTCTTGCGCCAGCGTGGCTATAGATTCTCCAAGTCGCTGGAATTTATAGTAATCAACGCTCTCACCATTGCATATTGCCAGTGTACGGCCACCCACGACGCTTCCCTTTTCTTCAAATAGCGACAAGGAATGTTGATATTGAGCGCGATAAACCTCTTCAAAGTATGTGCCACCTGCACGGTCAAATTCTGATTGCAACTGACGACTGGCGTCTTTATCTGCAAACTGAAAACCGTAGGCGTGGAGAGACACCAACAGCTTGAATGCCGGAGTATTGGCTTGTTGAAATCTGAGAGGATTTACTGGTTCTGTCAATGCGCTGGAGACATCCAGTTCCGAGAAAAGGGCCGGGTTATTGAGATAAGCCAGAGCATCATCAATTAATTGTCGGGGTACACAATATTTCCAATCCGTCATTAACCGACGTTTGTTTACAACGATCCTGTTAGCCAGAACATGAATAAGCCTTTGTCGGATTGCCGGGTCAGTGCAACACTTCTCCAGATATTCCTTGTCATTAAAACGAGCTAAAAAAAATTGAAAATGTTCAATGTAGTCTATTATGACTTTGGCATTATCGGGCCGTAAACGTCTATCGACAATACGCTGCTCTCCAACATCAAAAGGCTCATACGCGAGCACCATAGCATCTTGCTTCAGCCTTATTTCTTCCGGAAAATGACAGGAATGATCACAAGGAAAATACGCATAAACAATATTCATGATGCGGGTTTTAAAGTCATCACTCGCATTAACTTTATTAAAGAAAAAAGAAACAATCTGCGAATCAAAATGTCGGCTTATTTCTGGTCTACTGATTAACAGGCCTGATAGGGATTCTTTTCCTGTTTCAATCAGCTTCTGAAGCAACGCATCATCTATATTTTTAACAACTAAAACAAAAAAAGGATTAGCTTCTACCAGTCTTCTTAGCAATAAAGCAAGTTTTTCCCCATCATCCCTGTATCTATCTATGCAACATCGATAAACATCAGATAAGGGATAAACTTTTGAACCTTCGATTTCCATCATTACTTCCAATGCTGTCGAAGTAATTTTTATAAGTACTTCTTCAAAAAAGTCAGGATCATTGTCCAGCATCTCATATTCATTATCACCTTGAAAAATATTGATAAAATCATCATAAAAATTGCCACCATTCAGCGAATCCAAAATGGCCTTTTTTGTTATAAACTCATCGGGAACCTCTGATAATCGACACCGACCTTTTGATAATTGCAAAAGGCAGTACTCTTTGTTTTTCTTTCTGATATTTAGCGGCAGATTTCTAAGCTTTATTCTTCCTGAACGGATAAGTTCATCATAAAAATGATCATCTTTAATTTTGTCCGGCAGAACCTCTCTAGACTTTATTTTGGCTCCGATATCCAGGCGCTCATAAATTGGTACTGCCAGTTTCGGCGGTGTACCACGGGGAATGCCATGCAAACTTGAGTATTCAGTCAGAAAGTCAATATCATTTTTTAATTCTTCAGAAAGGGCTTCGTACAAATATCTGAAGCCTGTTTTCCTGACATGAGCCAATAGTACCTGTTTTTTTCTTTCGGGTGTTGCTAATAATACTTTCCTCATGTTATCACTTCGATACATTACGAAAACATCCCAAAGATGATTTCTTATTATTCCTGATACAAGGGTTGAAGATTTGGAATAATCTTCAGGCAATTTTTCTTCAGCACAATAAGAAAGAAAGTCGATTACATCTATAAATTCATCTACTGTGAAACTACCTTCTTTATCCTCCATGAGCCCTTTAATCAGCTCGACTTGTCTGTCACTGAGGACAGCAGTATTTGCACCCTGAATGGCTTTAAGTTTTTTTAATGTTTGTATGGGTTTAGCGGCTTCACAGGTATCTACATCTGAAGCAACGGTTCTGGAGGAAATGCTAACCTTTTTTTGATCTTTTTGTCCTGTTAAGGGATCTTGTGCAGAATCCGCACGATTGACTCCAAATAGCTCAACCCTGACGGTTCTGCCGCTGACATTGCCATCATTCGCTGTAGAATCTTCTGAAACATCGGCTGTAGAACTGTAAGTAGAGGGATTTAGCCCTTGCTTACATGAGGATTGAGATAATTGATCCATCATTGCTCTCCTGTCTTTAATTGTTCTTAATCTTGACGAGGGTGAGCCCACCCAAAGAATACTCTATAACTATTGACCCGTTAATTAAGCGAAGGTTCCAAAAAAGAAGGATTGCAGAGTTGAAAAAAACCGTTGGCCAGGCCTGTGCAACAAAAAACAATGTTAATAGCCTGAAGTGTTGGATGCATGGCCGTCCAGTACAGGGTTTCCTGAGCTGCGCACGTCAGCCATGAGCGGTATGTTGTTTGGCCACTTACCCTTGTTCATAGTAGGTTTATACTTCTGCATGACTACACGCCAAATTGTCTGCATGAACTTGTTCTTTGGAGTCAATACCATGAGACAGAAAGAACACCCTTGCTGCGCTGTGTTGATTGCTGCAGTGGTAACCAGTTGGGCTGCACAGGCATCAACCGCTAATTTATATTTTAAAAGCAATACAGATAACAGCTACTTGGCCAGGCACGTGGATGATGGTTACTGTATGGAAGATTATCCTATGGATGATATTGGTTTCAATGGGCTTAGAACCCGGGTTTCGCCAGGGGCTGTGACGCATATATACTATTCTTCGTCGGTTTTTCACTGCGCATGGCATGGGTCCTGGTTCGATTTCGTTGTCAGTGATGCTCATGGACATAGGGCAGACATAAGGTGGTACAAGCACGCAAGTGGCGACTTACCCTATTTAACGATACGTAGCGACCCCAACCATCTAATTAAACACTGGGATTCAGCGTATCTTGATAACGACCTATCACGAGGAGGGTATTACTCTACGACGATTACCCTGAGCTATTGAAAGCCATATCAAGGCTGTGTCAAAACCAGACGAATTCTCGCTAACCAAGACCTGTCGTTTATCCGGGAGGTCTTGGTTTTTTTGTTGGTTCTTTGAGTCTATAGCAACGTCACCATATACCCGTCAAGGAATGGACGCATCATGAAGTGAAAATCAGGTATAATCGCTACCGCTTTTTCTTCGAATCGATCATCATTACTGATCCGCACCCTGTGTATCAACGTCATTCTCTATTACCCTCCTCTGTGTATTGGTCTGCGAATGCAAAAATTTTGCTTGCAAACAACGTAAGTCCTTTGGCGAGACTGACCAGAGGAAAAACGCCATTATCGGCTCCGAGATTGAGCTGATCGTTGTCATTACGGAAGTCTCTGGGAAATGCTTTCTGCGCGTCCAAAGGATGTAAGGGTTTCGGGTACAGTATTTTGTCCAGATGCCCCGTGCGCTTTAAGTGTTCTGAGTAGCACTCACTGGAAGGGGTAAATGCACAACGGTCTGGTACCTCATCAGGTTGCAGGGCCGTCCAGTACAGAATCTCCTGAGCTGTGCGAGTCAACCATGAACGGTATTTACCATCGTCAAGCTGCATAATTTTTTGCAATC
>NZ_JAHHPR010000653.1:0-1138 GCF_024606255.1 Endozoicomonas sp. SESOKO3 | reverse complement strand
GATACACAACTCCCGTCAACAACATTTACAAGGGGCATGATTGCTTTTTCTGGCGATCAGGGCAATAGCGGGCCGTCTCAGTCCCGTCGTGTTTCCCCCTCTAAAAAAAAAGCCGAACAAAACGGCAAGAAAAGTGAACGAAGTACTCGCTCTGACGAAAGGAAAAGTGTTGATGATAATGAGCCGCCACCGCCAGGCGGGAACCATCCGACCACACCAGCAAACGCAGTATCCCCGGCGTCCTTGCTTAAACATCTGATGCATCTCTACACAACCTCCGGGCTTCGGCCTGAAAAAGTGATCAACAGATCGAATTTTCTTTCAGAACAGCTGGGCATCAAATCAAGGGAGAAGTTTGAAACGTTTTACCATCCATGCCAATCACCCGATAGTGAAAGTGAAACATTATATAACCAGATGCTCCTGGGTTTTGATCCGAAAAACCAGCAACACATGATGCTGGCATCAAACGCTCTGCAACACTCTATACAGGTCATCGTTCATGATGGTCAGAAATATCGCTGCTATAGCGATGATAAAAACCACAATCATTCGCCTCACCAGTCTTTGAGTAAACTTGAAGATCTCCATATTTTCCTGTTTCACGAGAATCATGCTGTAAAACTGTCTCATCACAGTAACAACTTCCTGTGGTTCACTCACTTTCTGACCAGCTCCCACTTAAATAAGCAGGAAAACGATTGGCTGAGAGACAGTCAGTCTGAAAATGCTTTATGGGAACTGTTTCCAGAATGGCAAAAAGACCTTTTATTATGCCGGGAAAATCTTCAATACAACGCCATAAAATCTGCCAGCAAAGGGCCACTGAAAAAGACGTCCATAAAATCTTCCAGCACAGTGCTAAAACAGATCTTGACGACTCCCGGTGAATTCATGCAGGAAGAACAAGGACATAACCTGTTCAGGTTTTACAATAAACTAGGTCTGGTTTGCTACCCGTTCGACGATAAAGAGAACCCCGATGGAGCATTTTACATTAGCAAAAACGTCCTTGGATCGGTGGTTTTTTTCTGGCAAGACTCTGCCAGTAAATATATCTCGTTTATAGCTCCTGATCTCTCAACATCAACGATAAACGATAAATTACAGTCTTTCGATGATCATTTAAAAAATTATT
>NZ_JAHHPR010000652.1:0-1744 GCF_024606255.1 Endozoicomonas sp. SESOKO3 | reverse complement strand
ATATATGGTTTTGCATTTTACCGGTTAACACCGCCTTTTCAGGATTTTTTAAAGGTTGGTCTGCACCGAAGGTCTGCATACCCTTTGAAGAGTATGGTGTGAATTTCAGGAAATTTTTGGTGGTTCCGGCAGTTATTCCTGGCATATTTTTTGGGAGTAAATATTTTTTATATTTTTGTACTGTATTGAAAGCACTGACGGAATTAAGAGAGAAGCTATTATGCACAAGGTAGATTTTGAAACCCTGTCTGGAGGGTTTTATAAACTGTCATTGGCAGAACGCCTCGAACGGGTCGCCCGGTTTTCGGAGCTCTCAAAAGAGGAAGTGGATATCATTTCAGGAAAATCCTCTTTAAAAAAAGAACAGGCGGATCATTTAATTGAAAATACCATCGGTATTTTTCCAATGCCGTTAGGCGTTGCAAATTATTTTAATATTGATGGTGTTGATCGCTTTATCCCAATGTGTGTGGAAGAAACCTCTATTATTGCGGCCGCTTCTGCTAACGCCAAATGGGTGCGTAACAGAGGATGTATTAATACCTGGACAGAGGGTAGGTTGATCATTGGTCAGGTGCAACTTCCAAATGTATCTGATACAGAACTTACCCTTCGAAAGCTCACAGAAAATCGTAACGATATGATTGACCTTGCCAATCAGCGTCTTTCAGGTTTGGTAAGAAGAGGTGGTGGCATTAAAGACATTGAATTTAGAACGCTCGAACGATCCGACAAGCAAGGTTCAATGGTTGTCCTTCATCTTCTATGTGACCCTTGTGACGCCATGGGAGCAAATTTAATCAACCAGGCGTGTGAAGCCTTAAAGCCTCCTGTTGAAGAACAGACTGGTGAGAAGGTAGGCTTATGCATTCTCTCCAACCTTGTGGACTCCAGGCTGGCATGCGCTCGTGTCACTCTTTCTGATGTTGATGAAGAGCAAGGAACAGGCATAGAAGAGGCTTCGATTTTTGCTGAATCTGATCCTCATCGGGCATGCACACATAATAAAGGTATTTTAAATGGGATTGACCCCATTTTAATTGCAACGGGCAATGATTGGCGTGCAACCGAAGCAGGTATCCATGCTTACGCCGCACGCACCGGCAGCTACCAACCTGTTGCCACCTGGAGATATTCCCCTCTCAAGCGTCAGCTCATTGGGATCTTAAGAGTACCCATGGCTGTTGGGACCGTTGGAGGTGTTACCAAGGTTCATCCTTCAGCAAAGGTGGCCTTAAAGATTTTAAAGGTGTCTTCCGCAGAAGAGCTCGGACGTATTTGTGGTGCTGTAGGACTTGTTCAGAACCTGGGGGCTTTAAAAGCCCTTGCCACCGTAGGCATCGTGAAAGGTCACATGTCCCTTCATGCGAAAAACCTGGCCATTGCGGCAGGTGCCAATGAAATGGAAATTCCAAGGCTTGTGTCTGAGCTTGGTCAGTTAATCTCAATGAAAAAAGCCATTTCTGTTTCTGTTGCCAAAGAACTGTTAGTAAAAATCAGACCCACAGCAGTTAATCATGTTTCAGCTACACATCCGAGATAAAGTTTTTCACCAGAGACGAGTCCCTGGCCCTATCAGGTGAAGAAGCTTTTACCCGCTGCAAACTTTTAGGCGAGTCCACCATACTTCGGGCTACACTCAGCCCTGACTGAAGAAAAATGGAAATTTGAGTGCAACTTAAAACAGTTTTCTTTTATATAATCGGTACACTCTTGATCTCTTTGGCAGCCAGTGGATTTGGTG
>NZ_JAHHPR010000651.1:0-1060 GCF_024606255.1 Endozoicomonas sp. SESOKO3 | reverse complement strand
GAGAGAGTATTTTAATCGACATGTTATGGATGTTATTTTTTCCGGGCGCTGTGATCGCATTGTCAAAACCATGTTTGATGACTCCTTTTTTGGGACTGACAATGAAGCGAAGGCGTCAAATAGACCAAACCTTAAATTGGGTGAAGAGCTTGAATATGATGTTAAAAATGAGCTTTCCCGTACACGAGGTCGGCTTTGTGATATTTTTTCATCTCAACTACCAGAAAAAGGGATGACTTGTCGCGCTATCACTGACAGTCGTGGTGTACACTATGGTTTTGACGATCGCTTTACCGTAGTCTCTTTTTATGACTCGTCTGCGTGGTTTGAAATAAATTGCACGCCTTACCATTCTGATGATCAACTTGCGGAATTATCTTTTGAGAAGGTGATTGAAGTCACTGATTCAATGCGTAAAAAAGGATTGATTGATTATAGTTCCGGGCATAAACACGTCGATGTTTTGAGTGCCACTCAGGGTGATACCGGTGTGCTTCTGGTGATGGAGTCTGAGATTCAGCGAAATCCTTTTTTGCTGAGGGCGTTTGGAAATAATGATCGTATACTGCAGAAAAATGAAGCCAGATGGTACAAAACATTTGCTGATTACAATCCAGACGCAAAACCTTTTGCCGTAAAACGGTTAAATACGATCATTGACCGATACAATAAAAA
Organism: Endozoicomonas sp. SESOKO3; assembly: GCF_024606255.1. Lineage (NCBI taxonomy): Bacteria > Pseudomonadati > Pseudomonadota > Gammaproteobacteria > Oceanospirillales > Endozoicomonadaceae > Endozoicomonas > Endozoicomonas sp. SESOKO3. The sequence continues at coordinate 385 of NZ_JAHHPR010000651.1, read as the reverse complement.
AATAGAAGAAAATCATACTGAAAAGCCAAGCCATAAAGAGAGCACTGATTCGGAAAAAAAAGAAAGGCTTGAGGAATTTGCACATTTTTATAGCCAGCTTGTTCATATGACGAGTATACAAAAGGGTCTTGGTTATATTGATATTGATATAATGGAAAAATATATGGCTATGTCTTTGTTGCATATTACCGGAGCAAACAGAGTCAACAAATTATCAACGCTGGAGTTTCGTTTTTTCCGTTGTCCGAAAACGGTACAGGAAATCAAATTAATTAATCAATTTTTACACGCCTGGTTTCAATATATTCATCAGTGCAGAAAGGATAAGATCCCTTTGCAGCCTGTCCCTGAAAATATCCAATCCTGCAAAGAGTATACGGCAGAG
>NZ_JAHHPR010000060.1:0-1578 GCF_024606255.1 Endozoicomonas sp. SESOKO3 | reverse complement strand
CCCGCGTTTCACTGATAGGCTGGCTTTGTTTTTTAGTGGGGTTCAGAGTATCTATGTTGCTATCTATATCTATACTAGGAGCTTTCAGAAAAAAGAGTATGCTCTATGAAAACAGTCAGAAATGTATTCTTTTCTCTCTTACTTTTATTTTGTAATATGAGTAGCATTTGCAGTCAGTCTGCTTATGCTGGTAAGGACATTAAAATTGTAGCAATTTTAGTTGTTCAGACTTTATTGCAAGTCATCTTACCTTCTATACCTGAGCAGGAACAAACAAAGCTACTAAACACTTCACCTCAATTATTCTGGTCTGTTGCGGGTGGGCAACATCTAATGCAGCCATCAATAGATACATCTGATATGGCACAGGCCAGCAATGGTAATGACCCTCTTGTGCTTCTTCAGATTGCAATGACAAGAGTTGAATCTCAGATTAATGACGGGCAGATTGATTTAGAACATACATATCCGGATGCGGATGTGGAAGAACTGCAAAAAGTATTAAATCGCATTGTCCCTTACATTATGGAATCAGGAATATCGACATACCCTGATCATGAACAAGAAGGCGCTAGAAAACTAATCCTGGAAAAAGTGAGTAATTTTATGGCTTATTTGCAGAGTAAGATTGGTATGGGCTAGCAGCCTGGTCCGCAGCTTACGATGCGAAGAATGATGACCGGGCAGGTGACTTTTGAGCCTATGAAGCAGAAAGAAAATGCCTCCGCGGAGCTATCAGCCGTGCGTCAGCTTGGTAGTGATAGTTATAGTAGCCATGAGACTGATCAAATTGTGTGCTTCAGAGTGATGGGTGAACTTTATTAAAATATGACTGTCAGAAATGCAGGAATAAATTATCTATAACGTATTGGCTCCACGTTCACTGACCATCTCATGCGCTAGCCATTAAGTCATGGATTTGACATTACAATAGAGGTCTCAATGCAAAATACTCAGTTTTATGAGCCTGATTATCAAAGCCCGATCACTTATTCCTGCAAGAATACCGGTGAAAAAAGCCCATCCAAGAGGTATTTCAAGGATATTGATGCTCTCGACACTTTGACCGAGACAAGGCCATTAGCCAAGCGCATCTGCCGCAGGCCTGATTCAGACTCTTCTGATCGTTCTCTTCTCAATCGACAACAGCTTGGGGGTAAGGGGATGTTTTTGCAGTGTATGCACCAAGCAGGCCTGGCTGTTCCGCCCTTCAGATGTGTTACAGCCAGTGTGACGAATGTTCTTGAACAACACACTTTTGATATCCATCGTTTGATCCCCTATCTTCCCGGCATAGTCGATGAACTTTGGGTTGAAACGGCCAGCCTGACGAACATCAGGGAATACCTCAATGGCTTGCTAGCTACAGAGCCATCCAAAAGGGCTAAGTGGCTGGCCGGTCTGGCGAAATTTGTTGCCAGTAATGACTTTTATGAACTGGTTAAAGATTCTGAAGCGGCCCGGCAGATCAGGGATCTGCGCTGTCAGCTGGACGAACTCTCCCCATCAGGGCCGGTGATGATCCGCAGTTCTGGTATCAATGAAGATAACTACGGCGATGCTCAGGCGGGCAAATAC
>NZ_JAHHPR010000650.1:0-1453 GCF_024606255.1 Endozoicomonas sp. SESOKO3 | reverse complement strand
GGAATGGTGGAAGCCCCGAGTTTAGTCAATCGTCCTTTCGACCTGAGTTCTTCCAGATGAGAACAGGCTTCTTCCTGCTTTTCCGGGGTTTGCTCATTCAGCGATCTTGCCAGACCTATGACTGAGTTTTGGTAGTCGGCCTGGCTGAGTTGGCTCCCGAATTCATCTATGACGGCCTGGAATTTTTCTTCTGCATCGCTGAACTGTTTGTTTTTCAGTGTTATGTAAGCTTGGTTGATGTTTTCTCTTGCCTCTTTGGGCGATTGCTTGTTCCCTGACGGGTGCGGCCTTTGAGAAAAAGATGCCCTGTGCGCAGTGGTTCGTCGATCACGAATAGTTGGGGGCGTACCCGAAGATCGATCGTCATCGCCGCCCGAACCACGAGGAACAAACGGTTGCGCACACGGGTTGAGTTTAGATTCAGGCATTGTTTCCTGATGAATGTCCTGATTGGCATCTTGATTGGCATCAGGCAAGCGATATTGAGACGGTTGCGATGTTGAACCGTAGTCTGGTGGTAATCCGTAACTCATGGCAAAGTAACCTCCTTTTACGCTCTTAAGACAGCAAAAGTACATAAGAGTTCACCCAAGCGCCTCAATGACCTGACCCTTTGGAATAAACTCCGCTCAGGATGAACGGGGTTTGGTTGCTCAGGATGAACGAGGGGACTGTATGGATATCAAGGCTTGGCTGCATTAGGTTCGCCGTGCCTGATACTTCAGCTTTTCAACCGCTTGAGCTTCGGTGGTTCGCCAAGCGTCGTTAGCTTTAAACTTTCCTCCCCGGCTGGGGTCAAGGGTGTCGGCTTTTCTGAACCATTTCTGCCATTCGTCTTCAGGGTAACGCATCATTCTGAGACAGTGCGCTTTTTGCGAATAAGCGCCTGCACTCGGGGGGTATTTTTCCAGTGCGGATTCCACGTACTCAAGCGCTTTTTTGAGATTATCTTGTCCTGACTCAGGGTCATTGTTTGTTATCTGCAGAGAAGCCAGTTTGAAATAATGGATCGAGGTTGCCAGCAAGGTATTGGCACTTTCCTGATACCCGGTCACCATTTCCATAAATCTTGCTTCTCCGATGTATGAGTTCAGCAGTGCGAATTCACATTCACTTGTATGGTATAAATCAGAGCAACGATGTATCAGTCTTTGAGCCCGTTCATTCTTATCCATCACCTGCCAGAGGCGGACCAGGGCCAGATCAAGATCGTGATTTCCGCTGGGTGTGCAAAGGTCTTCCTCAGTGTCATTGGGTTGCTTGTCACTCATGTCCAGCAGCAGTTTTTCAGACCGTCTATGTTTGCCCATTGCCTTCCAGTTTCGCGCCAGGGCCAGGTCAATAAGAAGATGCCCGCAGGCCTTGCAAAGGTCTTCCTCTGTGTCATCGAGCTGCTTGCCACTCATGTCCAGCAGCAGTTTTTCAGACCGTTTATATTCGCCCACTCTTCCCC
>NZ_JAHHPR010000649.1:0-18237 GCF_024606255.1 Endozoicomonas sp. SESOKO3 | reverse complement strand
AGTCAACCTGTCCCGTATTGCCCGAACTATGGGGCGCGGTACCGAGATCGACTCCAGGCGTAAACGTCCCTTCTGCAAAAGTTCCTGGTGCTCCAAACCTTTATAAAATCAAACTAAGGCAACTTGGTTTAAGACTTGTTTATTCCGTTTCAGACAAATCCATCACCGTTTCTGTTGAATTAGCAACACAAACCGGACAAGAGCTGATCTTACTCCAGCTCTCATCACACTACACTGGCGTGCGCGCCCGCAAAGGACGCTGGTTTGCAATAGCCTCGTCAAGGCTCAAGGCGGGAAGGATCAGGGAGCGTTATCATTGGCGAGCTTTCGGGCCTGTTTTACAGCCAACCTCACCTGCCCCGGCGCAGTGCCGCCAATATGATCCCTCGCAGCAACAGATCCCTCCAGCGTCAACACATCAAACACATCTTCCTTAATGGTGTCTGAGAAGACGGTCAGTTCTTCCAGGCTCATCTCTGACAAGTCCTTGTTCTGCTCAATGCCGTAGGCCACTGCTTTGCCAACCACTTCATGGGCATTGCGAAATGGCATGCCTTGTCTGACCAGGTAGTCTGCCAGATCGGTTGCGGTGCTGAATCCACGGCGAGCGGCTTCTGACATGTTTGCTTTCTTTGACTGAATATGTGGAACCATATCAGCAAAGGCTCGCAGGCAGTCTTTGAGGGTATCTACTGTATCAAACAGGGGTTCCTTATCTTCCTGATTGTCCTTGTTGTAGGCCAATGGTTGAGATTTCATCAATGTCAGCAGGCTGATCAGGTGACCATTAACCCTTCCTGTCTTACCTCTCACCAGTTCGGGTACATCCGGATTTTTCTTCTGGGGCATGATGGATGAACCGGTACAGAAGCGATCAGGTAAATCGATAAAATCAAACTGGGCCGATGTCCAAAGCACCAGTTCTTCCGACATACGCGACAGGTGCGTCATCAGCAGTGCGCCCACTGAGCAAAACTCTATGGCGAAGTCCCTGTCGCTGACAGAATCCAATGAGTTCCTGGATGGGCGATCAAAACCTAACACCTTTGCAGTAAACTCACGATCAATCGGATAAGTTGTACCTGCCAGAGCAGCCGCTCCCAAGGGCGACACGTTGACGCGTTTTCTGCAGTCTTGTAAACGTTCACTGTCTCTTACCAGCATTTCATACCAGGCCATCAGGTGATGTCCAAATGTCACCGGTTGTGCCGTTTGCAGATGAGTGAAGCCCGGCATAATAGTGTCAGCTTCCTGCTCTGCCAGATTGACCAGACCTGTCTGCAACCGTTTCAGCTCATTACTTATATGGTCAATTTCTTCTCTGAGCCATAGACGAATATCGGTTGCCACCTGATCGTTTCTGGAGCGCCCGGTGTGCAGTTTCTTACCCGCATCACCAATTCTGTCTGTCAGTCTGGCTTCAATATTCATATGAATATCTTCCAGCTCGATAGACCAGTCGATGTTGTTGTTTTCGATGTCTTCCAGGATACCTTCGAGCCCACTCAGAATGACAGACAGCTCTTCCTGGCTCAGAATGCCTGTTCTTTGCAGCATTCGAGCGTGAGCCATCGAGCCTTCAATATCATGACGATAAAGGCGACGATCAAAATCAATAGAGGCAGTGAATCGAGCAACAAATGCATCCACGCCTTCGCTGAACCTTCCACCCCACTGCTGATTGCTGCTATCGGACATTTTCTACCTCTTTCTTTAATGAGCTCATGGCTGTTTCCGGCTCACGGCTGTTTCCGGCTCATGGCTGTTTCGCATTCTGCAGGCCAACTTCCTGATGCCCGCAACGTCAATCTGCTGATTTTTATAGCCAGACTGTGGATGACTGAAGCTGGCTCCGGCATTATAGAGGTAACTGGGTGATTTTAGATAGCGCGCCCAACCCAAAAAGAATAATTATTCTATTTTTACGAATTATTATAAATCTAAAGACACCAGAGACAGGATGCTCCCTCTTGCTATTTAAAGCCAACAGAATTCAGGACGATGACGACTTTTTCCTGCCGGATTTATGCTCCCCCGGTGCCGTCTTTATGCTGGTTCTGGTGTCTGAGCTTTTTGTCCTGATCCAGGTACTCACTCTGCCCGCCCCGGACGACCTGGACTGGAATCGTCTGGCCATGACTTCCCTATTTGTCCAGTGGATATCTCTGGTATCAGGCGCTGTTCTATGCCGGCTCAGGCCAGTTCTGAAGCGTCAGAAACTGACGGTTATCATCAGCAGCTGCCTTGGTGTCGTGGGCATCATCACTCTGGTATTCACTCTCGCGGCGCAGTGGTTTCTATGGCGGGATGCTTTTATTGATATCTATCCGGAATGGAACCAGCTGGTCAGGCATGTCACCGTCGCTCTGATCATTACAGCCATGCTTCTGCGCTATTTCTACGTCCAACAGGAAGCCAGGAAAGAGCAGAAAGCCAGCCATGCCGCTCGCTTTGAGGCTTTGCAGGCTCGGATTCGCCCTCACTTTCTTTTTAACTCGATGAACATCATCGCCAGCCTGATTCATATTGACCAGGACAAGGCAGAGCAGGCCGTTGAAGATTTGTCGGATCTCTTTCGCTCCAGCCTTCAGGAGCATGGCAAGAGCATTGCCTTGAGTCGAGAGATCGAGCTTTGTCGGCGCTATTTGAGAATTGAACAGCACAGACTGGGACGCCGTCTGCAAACCCGGTGGAATATTGAGTTAATCCCTGAGGACGTTCTCATTCCCCCCCTCACATTGCAGCCCATTGTTGAAAATGCGGTTTATCACGGCATCCAGCCACTGGAAAAAGGTGGCACTGTGAGTGTAGATATTGGCAGGAGCAACGATAACATCACTATCAGAGTCAGAAACCCGGTTCAGAGTAACCCTTCCAGCTTTGCCAAAGGGGCTCAGGGAAATCAGTTGGCTCTGGCCAATATCCGCTCCCGACTGAATATGCTTTTTGGTAACAAAGCCAGTGTAAAAGCTCAGCTGTTTGAGGGTGAGAGTGGAGATACTCAGGAGTTTGAAACATTGATCACTTACCCTTACGGTGGCAATAACCATGAACATACTGATCACCGATGATGAACCGCTGGCAAGAGACCGCCTGCGACACCTGTTAGGACGTTTAGAGGGCTTTCAGGCTCTGGAGTACGATGCAGGTAATGGCATAGAAGCTCTGGAGCTTTGTCGTAAATACCAGCCAGATATTGTCTTAATGGATATTCGTATGCCTGTTATGGGAGGTCTGGAAGCAGCCGCTCATATCAGCAAGCTGGAGCGTCCGCCCGCTGTCATTTTCTGTACCGCTTATGATACTCACGCCATTGAAGCTTTTCAGGTTCAGGCGGTTGGCTATCTGTTGAAGCCAGTAAAGATCGAAGATCTGCAACAAGCGCTGATTGGCGCTGCTAAAGTTAATCGACTGCAGCTGGCGAGCCTTAAAGAAGACCTGAATGATAATGCCCGCAGCCACATCGCGGCCAAAACGCTCAGAGGGATAGAACTGGTGCCTCTGGATGATATCTACTATTTTATGGCAGACAGCAAATACATCACGGTTTATCACAAGAACGGGGAAGTGCTCATTGATGACCCACTGAAAGATCTGGAGTCCGAGTTTAGTTCCAGATTTGTTAGAGTCCACAGGAATGCTCTGGTGGCCAGAAAGGCCATAGAAAGGATGATTCGTGACGAGCAGGGCCACTTCTTTATCCAGCTCAGTGGCGTCGACAAGCCTCTTTCAGTAAGCCGCAGACATGTGCCACTGATGAAGAAGTTCATGCAATCGCTTTGAAGCCCGTGAGTGCCAGGCTTAACTGAGTCTGGCTTCGGGCAAAAAGTCTTCACCCATAACCTGCTCAAGGCTCCACGGACAATCTTCAGGGAAATCTTTCGATGAAAAATGTCTTGAATCCACATAACTGTTCAAGCCCTTGGCAGCCAGTATTCGGGCCTGTTGATAGGCTTCAAGGTAAATAGCCTGTTGTTTTGACTGCAGGCTGGGATTATCTGCCAGGACTGCTGCTGCGGCATACCTCTGAATTTGAATCGTATCCACCCAGCTGCGAAACCAATGATCCATATCCCTGAGGTCATTGACCTGATTCTGCTGAAAGTCCCATTTTAACAAGTGGCTCAGTAACTGAATAAGATGTCTCTTGAAAGCCCTTGGCTCACTTTTTCCCATATCTGCTAATTCTTCCAACAAATTTTCAAGGTCAAGTTCATCAAAACGTCTGGCAGCCAGCAGCTTTTTTTGCTCTTCCACCCAGAGCATATAGTCGGTTCTATAAAGGTCTGTCATAAACTCCTCCGCTGGATTAACAACCTAGTGGTTATTTTCTCTTCCATCAACCGCCTGGTAAGAAAGTAAATGTTGGTCACAACTAAAGACTATCGTATTATCCCAAACACTGAATCTCTTCAATGATGAGTGAATCTGTATACTGGCCTTAACCCGTTACCGAGTAGACCATTCCGCAGGCTTTACAGCGCCATTCAGCCATCGTTGTCCTTTTTATTGATTGAAAGTCTCTTCATGAAAACCATCCGCATCGCTACAAGAAAAAGCGCCCTGGCCCTCTGGCAGGCTGAATACGTCAAAGAGCGTCTGGAGCACTTTCATCCGGGTATCCGGGTGGAGTTGGTCAAAATGACCAGCAAGGGTGATCGAATTCTGGATGCACCACTGGCCAAAGTCGGTGGCAAAGGCCTGTTTGTAAAAGAATTGGAAACAGCTATGCTGGAGAACAGGGCCGATATCGCCGTGCACTCCATGAAAGATGTTCCTATGGAGCTTCCGGAAGGGCTTGGACTGGGCGCTATCTGTCCTCGCGAAAACCCACTGGATGCGTTTGTTTCCAACACTTATAACCAGCTGGACGAGCTGCCTGAAGGCGCAATCGTGGGCACATCCAGTCTGCGCCGCCAATGCCAGATTCTGGCAAAAAGACCGGATCTGAAGATTGAATTCCTGCGAGGCAACGTCAACACACGCCTGAGCAAGCTCGACGATGGTCAGTATGACGCCATTATTCTTGCGGCAGCGGGGTTAATCAGACTGGGAATGGAAGACCGGATCAAAACGGCGCTGCCCCCTGAACTGAGTCTGCCAGCGGCAGGTCAGGGTGCAGTGGGTATTGAGATTCGTTCAAACGATGAAGCGGTGAAACACTTTCTGGCCCCACTGCATCATGAAGAAACAGCCACACGAGTGCTTGCGGAAAGAGCCATGAACCGAAAATTAAATGGCGGCTGTCAGGTACCTATTGGTTGCTATTCTGAACTCATCAACGATCAGCTCTTCATCCGGGGTCTGGTGGGTCAGCCGGACGGCAAAGTCATATTGAGCGCAGAAGTCTATTGTGCACCTTCCGATGGGGAGAAAGGCGGTGTCCAGCTGGCAGAATCCTTGCTGGAGCAAGGTGCAGACCGCATTCTCGCAGAGTTGCTGCATTAATGTGAGCCATGTCATGATAAACAATCGTGAGATCAGAGCATTGGTCACTCGCCCCAGGGAGCAGGCTGAACCACTGGTTGCCATGATTCAGAATCAGGGGGCCATGGCATGGTCTTTGCCGATGATCCATATTCAGCCGGTGGCAGAGAGTCAGGCACTGCGAGACCGAATATTACAGCTGGATCAATACGGTAAAATCATTGCCATCAGCCAGAATGCCGCCAGACTGGGCCTGGAGCACATAGAGAATTACTGGCCACAAATGCCCCTGAAGATCGACTGGTATGCCGTCGGCCCAAAAACACGACAATGGCTAAATAGCAACAACATTGAGGCCGCCTGCCCGGAAGTACGACAAAAGCCCGGAGACAGCGAAGCCCTGCTGCAACTGGAGAGTCTTCAGCAGGTCAGCGGAGAAAAGATACTCATTCTGAAAGGCAAAGGCGGCAGAGAGCTGCTGGAGACTACCCTCAGTAATCGGGGAGCCCGGGTGGATTGCCTGGAAGTTTATGAACGCCAGAAGCCGGACTACCCGAAAGATTATCTGAACAGACTGATCAAAGATCATGCTATTAATGTCATACTGACCAGCAGTGGTGAGATTCTGGCCAATACCACAGACTACCTTTCTCCTGCTTTAAGTCAGGAGTGCTGTCTGGTGGTTCCCAGCGAAAGAATTGCCAGAATGCCAGAGGCTCAAGCATTCAAACGGGTTTATACCGCTCAGGGTGCCAACAATCACGCCATGGTCTCGGTACTGAACCTGATTAACAGCGAAGGGTTAACGTGAGCAAGAAAGATCAGAACGCCAGAAAACTCGAGCAAGCTGAACCGACACATCGGGCCAGGTCTGGAGAGCCTTCAAAAAAACAGGTTAGCAAGTCGACATCGACAGGCTCCGGAAAACAGCCTCAACAATCAGCATCAAAACCAGGAGGTAAACTATCTATCCTGGCCTTGCTGATTGCGGTTATTGCACTGGGTTTAATTGGCAGTATTGGCTGGCGGTTCATGCAATGGGAGCAGCAGCAACCCGCTCTGATAGCAGGACAGGAACAGCAACAAACCCAGATTGCACGGGTTCAGGCCAGACTCACTGAAATAAACGGTGAACTCACGCCCATCAAAACCGGACTCGACGAACAGCAAAGTCAAAGTGAACGCCTGCTGAAGCGCACCGACAGTCTGACCAGAAGCCTTCAGGAACTCACCGGCAACAGTCAGGATGGCTGGAAGCTGGCAGAAGTAGAATACCTGCTCAGACTGGCCAATCAGCGCCTGCTCATGACATCTGATACCCACTCAGCCAAGGCTCTCCTTAACAGTGCTGATCAAATGCTGCTTGAGCTGGACAACTACAATTTGTATCCCGTGAGGGAAGCTCTGGCAGAAGATATTGCTTCTCTTAACAGCCTCCCGGATTTTGATCAGGAAGGTCTTTACCTGAAGCTTGAAGCGCTCACCCAGCAGATTGACGAACTGCCCCTGATGGAAAAAGAGCCCCTGAAATCAGCTTCAATCTCGGTATCAAAGCCCTCTGAGACGCCATCCACAGGCGCTCCATCTACTCCATCTTCAGAGACCACCGACTGGCAGACTGTCGCCCTCTCAATGCTGAACAATACCCGGGAGAGCTTTGTCCGGCTGTTCAGATTCACCCCGGATCGTGATCAAAAAATCACGTCACTGTTGTCACCCGAAGAGAATATTTTGATTCGCCAAAACCTTCAGCTAATGCTGGAACAGGCCAAGTTGTCAGTTCTCTCCAGAGAGCAGGCGATCTACAACAGTAGTCTGCAACAGGCTTCAGACTGGATAGAAAAATACTTCTCGCTGTCAGGGGCTCAGGCCACCGCAATGCTGGAAGAGCTGAAGGCTCTGGACAAAGTCACCGTAAAACCTGTCACCGTCAATATCAGCCGTGCTTTGAACTTGCTGAAATCCAGCCTGATAACTGAGACCCCGCAGAATGAAAAAAACACCTCGGGGCAAACTGAATCCTCAGAGAGTGCACAGACTGTTCAGAACAGCTCAATCGAAAAAACACCTGAAGGGATTGATCAGACAGCCACTGAAAACCAGTCAGAATATTCTCAGCCCCCGCAAGCACCTGCTGACTCTTCAGAGGAGCCAGAAACATGAAGGGTTTTATCATCTTCCTGGCGATTCTGGGCATTACTTTTGGCTTGGCAAACGTCATGATCCATGACAGCGGCTATGTGCTTATCTCGTACAACAAGACAACGTTCGAAAGCACATTGTGGGGACTTTTTCTGTTGATTGGGCTTGCCATAGGTGCATTCTGGCTGGTCTGGATCATCCTGAGGCTCATTTTCGACGTCACAGGTTTTATCTATCCAATGACGTCCAGTGCCAAAGAAAGACGAGCCCGTAAACTGACAACCCGGGGCTTTGTCGAGTTCACTCAGGGGCATTGGAAGAAAGCTGAGCGACTGCTTTCGCAGGCTGCTGACTATGGCTCCTCACCTTTACTGAATTATCTTGCCGCAGCTCGTGCAGCTCATGAAAACGGTGACCTTGAAGCCTCTGCCGAATACCTCCGTCAGGCCGATCACAAGGAGCCCGGTGCAGAGTTGGCTATTGGCATTACCCAAGCTCAGCTTCAGCTCTCATCAGGTCAACTGGAGCAGGCACTGGCCACCCTGACCAAGCTGCACAAGCAAGTCCCACGACATGCCTATGTTCTGAAAATGCTGAAACAGACCTATACCCGCCTCAATGACTGGCAATCTCTCGCGGCTCTTTTACCCAAGCTGAAAAAGCAAAAAGTCGTTTCCGATGAAGAGTATCGGACCATTGAGCTTCAGTGCTTTGAAGCTCTATTCAATCAGGCCTTTAATAATGGACGAAGTTTTACCTCTTTGGATCAGAAAATAAAACCTGCAACCCAAATCTGGAACAGTCTGTCGTCCAACCAGAAGCATAATTCCGCCATGATTTACCGGTATGGAAAGTGCCTGACGGATCTGGGAGCAGAAGAAAAAGCAGAAGTTCTGCTTAGGGACAATCTGAAGAAACACTACAGCGGTGACATGGCTCTGCTTTATGGAAAAATCAAGGGCAAGGATGTGAGTAAGCAGCTGCATTTTGCCGAAACCATGCTCAATGAAAGACCCAACGACGCCGATCTTCTACTCACTCTGGGTCGCCTGTCTCTCCGTAATGAACTCTGGGGTAAAGCCAGAGAGTACTTTGAAGCCAGCCTGAGACTGAGTAAACGGATCGATACCTATAACGAGCTGGGACGTCTTTTGGCTCACATGGATGATCATGAAAAAAGCTCTCTGTACTTTCAGGAAGGATTGAGACTCGCAGCGGGCAGTGTTGTTGATCTGTTGCCTTCAAAAGTTACGGACAAAAAATGACTCGACGCTACCTGTTGTCCGGCGCCCTCTGCGGTCTAATCTCTGTGGCTCTGGGCGCATTTGGTGCTCATGCCCTGAAAACGCAACTTTCCGAACGTTATATAGAAGTATGGGCAACAGCGACTGATTACCAGTTCTACCACAGTCTGGCTCTGATTCTGGTAGCCGTTCTAGCCATCCACTTCAAAGATTCCGGAAAACTGAAATGGTGCGCCAGACTCTTTCTGGCAGGTATCATCCTCTTTTCCGGCAGTCTTTATATTCTTGCCCTCACAGAAATCAGCTGGTTGGGTGCGATCACTCCTCTGGGTGGCGTCTCATTAATGCTGGGCTGGCTTTTTCTGGCAATCTTTGCTGTTACTGAAGGCTCGGATTGAAGTTTTTCAACGGTCATCTGCATGATGACTCATTGTGGTCTATACATACGGATGGTAATACGAGTATTTATTATCATTTGCAGTAATGCCTCAATGAATAAAAACCTGATAAAAGACCAAAATCGGCAAAGCCTGATTATCAACAAAAAGCCACCTGCATTGATACTGTCACTTGTCGTATGTTTTCCAAACTGGAACAATTGGGCCAGTACTATTGGGTTAGATAATAATAATTTCAATCAATATCTGAATGCCGACCATCCGGTGGAAGGTCGCTATCGGTTAATGAGTGATATTGAACTGAGCCGATTCATTCCCTGGAAACCCGTCGGCAATACCTCCAATCCGTTCTCTGTCATTCTGCTTGGCAACGGCCACGTTATTTCCGGCCTCGAAGTTTCAACGTTATCAGATAATACTCCCTCAGGCCTGTTCGGGTCCTTACAGAACAGCACTATCAGGCAGATCCTGTTTAAACAGCCAAAAGTCACCAGCTACGGAAATACAAGCCCGGCCGGTGCACTTGTGGGCATGTTAAAACGCAGCAGGATTGAAGAGGTGGTCAATTATGCCGGAACCATCAAAACAACCGGTTTTCGCAGTCATGCCGGAGGTATAGCGGGCAGTGTTTCTGATAGCGTCATACATGATAGTGTGAACACCGGCACCGTTTTCACAACCGGATCCGCCAGCACAGGCGGCATTGCAGGATTGGGCGATCAGATATCTTCCCTGTCAAATGATCTGAATACAGGAAAAATAGTCTCCAGAAATTTACATTCCTCGCCCGCCGGTGGCATCGTCGGAACCCTGAAAAGCGACAGCATTGCTAACAACAATCTTAATACCGGTGAAGTTAATGTTGGCTTTACCGAATATTCCGGGGGCGTTGTAGGAAAAGCAGAAGCTGCGAAGGCATTATATAACCTCAACACCGGAAAAATTGCCTCGGATTACTCCAGAGCCTTCTGTAGGCTAGGTGGAAGCAGTGGCGGAATAGTGGGGCATGCCTCCAGGCAAAGCCTGGTCAGCAAAAATCTCAATACGGGTAGCATTTTTACAAGGGATTGGCGTACCTATGGAGGAGGAATAGCAGGGGATGTAGTCAACACTACTGTTGTTCAAAATGTTAATGCCGGAACGGTCACTACTCACGACTTTCAGTCATCTGCCGGAGGGATTACCGGAGAAGCTGAAGGTTCAGGCATTCGGGACAACCTGAATGTCGGAGCAATCATGACAAAAGATGCTGGCGGTCACTTAGGGGCTATTACCGGAGCTGCCACTCTTTCAACCTCAGTGTACAACAATGTCAATACAGGTTCGGTTGAAGCCCGGGACAGCCACTGCTACGTAAGCGGGGTAGCTGGCAGAGTTTGGAAGGCAGGTGCCATTGAGCATAACCTGGATACTTTCACAAAGTATCAATGGACCAGTGAGAGAGGTAGTGGGCGTAATATAGGTATCATAAGACTATCGAAAAGTACCCTCAAATCAAACGTAACCCTGTTAGACAGCACGCTCTGGAATGCCGGTGATGCATCACAGCTGCCGATGCTCAAGGGCATTAATACTCCCTACCGTGAACTTGCCCGAATAAATGGTACCAAACAGACAAACAATCAGTTCCCGTCGGCCCTGAATGAGTTTGCGGATCCCGGTGGTGCTGCAAATGCCACCTCTTTTGATCGTACTGTCTGGAACAGTCGGGATGGCTCTTTACCGTTTCTAAACATTTTCCCCAAACCACAAACATTACTGGCTGGGATTGACTGCACAAAAGGGGGGTTTGATTGCAGCGAGGATAAAACTCCGTCAGCTATGCAGCCCTATGAAACCCATTCACCCAGCCTGCCAGCTAACTGCCCGCCACCAGAAGGCACGCCCCTGTTTCAAGCGTATGACCCGGCAAACCAGCAGGTATACGTCGTCATTCAACCTGAATCGTTTTCTAAAGAAATTATTCTGGCTCGCTACAAAGGCCGTGAACTGGATAAACAATTTGGTCTGTGCGGCATTGTGACCTATACAACCTCTACCAAACACTCCGGAATGCTGGCTTCTTACCAGTCTCTGACAGGGCAGGTTGTTTACGAAACCGAAGGCTCTCAGCTCGGCTCTTCCCTCAATATTGTTGCAATGTCAAAGTCAGGAAAAGCGACGCTGTTCGAGTTCCCGTTGAGTGATATCCAAAGATACCGGGCACGATTCAGTGTCATTAAAAACGTATTTCCAGAGAATATTCAAATTAATGATATTGCTCATCATCAGGATGCCATGTATTTAACAGGGAAAATCAATAACAGCTTATTTATTGGCCGCTATCACCAACGAAAATTCTTTTTTTCTGAAAAGTATTCTGCAAACTTTGGCCAATATGATGAGCAACAAGGACTCAATCTAAAGCTCTCCCCAGATGGCGAACGCCTCTATGTAACAGGCAAAAGTGATGACGATGTGCCCTATCCTCTGTTTATCAGACAGTACGACAGTCAACAACTAACCCCCGTCGCCTCTTTTGGCAACAATGGTAGAGAGGCAATGACCATCAATGACTTTGACACGATCAACAGTCAGCAGGACATCCTGATACAAAAAGATCAAATCTACGTTGCCGTATTCAGCCCTGAGAGAGAGAAACTTTCTATCCGCCGATTTGCCACCGACAATGGACAGATTGATAGTGCTTTTATTATTGACGACAAGATTGATTTTTCTCCCCTCACACCGGGTTCGTTTGTAACCGTCAGGCTGATGATAACGGGAGATCATTTGCACGCCATTATATACAACAGTGATGGACAACTGTCCGTGTTTACTTATAAAGATCAGGTCAAAGTCCATCGTTTCGACACCACATTTAAACCTGCGACAGCGGAGTCTATGCGTCTGGTTTTTTTGGGTAATAAAGCCTATCTGGCGGTTGAAGTTGCTGATATTGAGGAGGGTAGCAGGCAGGTACGGATGCAGGAAGTTTTTCTGGGTCTTGAAAACTTGAGTCCTCAAGAATTCCCTGCCACTTTATCGTCTGGGGTAAATACTCGATTTATAACGGGTTTTTTTGCAGGGTGTACTTTACTGCTTGGAACGGTTGCATTTTACGAACTCGCCAAGAGCTGGTTCAAAAAAGAACTAATTCAACAGGATGTGGAAACCCAATAATGTCTATTCTCAGGAACCGGCGAATGAGCCCCTGGAATGTCCAATCATCTCAGCCAAAAACAAACCAGGAAATTCCCCCTGATACCCCCTACTCAAACAGAAGCTTTCTCACGGTTCTCTGCATCTTTCTGCATGATGACATCACATGGTCTATATAGACGGGTACGATTATTTATTATCATTATCTCTACGGTAGTTCTTCAATGAATAAAAGTCTGATAAGAAATCAGAATCGGCTACTGACTATCAACAAAAAGTCGTCTGTACTATTGCTGTTACTTGTCGTTTGTATTCCAAACTGGGAAAGCTGGGCCGACACTATCGAGCTGGACAATAATAATTTCAATCAATATCTGAATGCCGACCACCCGGTCGAAGGTGACTATCGGTTGATCAGTGATATCAACCTGAGCTTCACTCCCTGGGAACCCGTTGGCAATGTCTCCGTTCCGTTTTCTCTCAATCTGGATGGCGGCGGCCATGTTATTTCTGGCCTTGAGGTTTCAACGTCAGCCTATAAAACTGCAACCGGCTTGTTCGGGTCATTACAAAACAGCATCATCAGGCGGATCCTGTTAAAACAACCAAAAGTGACCGGTGCCGGGTTTAGGAGCCCGACAGGTGCACTTGTGGGAGAGTTGAAAGGCAGCAGGATTGAAGAGGTGGTCAATTATGACGGAACCGTCAAAACGAAGTTTTCTAACAGTCATGCCGGAGGTCTGGCAGGCAGTGTTTCAGACAGCGTCATACACGACAGTGTAAACACCGGCACTGTAGTCACAGCATCAAGCGCCAGCACAGGTGGTATCGCTGGATTGGCCGATCAGACATCTACCATTTCAAATAACCTGAATACCGGAGCGATCATCTCCGGGGGTGCAGGTTCCTCGCCTGCCGGTGGCATTGTCGGAACACTGAAAAGAAGCGCTGCTCTCAATAATATGAATGTCGGCGACGTCACTGTTAGCCATACCGAAAGTTCCGGGGGGATTGCAGGAGAGGCAGCAGCAGCCAGAGTATCAAATAACCTGAACACTGGAAAAATGTCATCCACAGATGATCCGGGTATCGTCTACGTTAAACATGCAGGAAACAGGGGTGGAATAGTGGGGAGGGCATCCGGGCAAACCTTGGTCAGCAAAAACCTCAATACAGGCAGCATTTTCAACAACTATGATCGTACACACGCCGGTGGAATAGCGGGGCAAGTGTACAATGCTACTGTTGTTCAAAATGTAAATACCGGAACTGTCAATACTGATAGCTGGTCATCATATGCCGGAGGTATTGCAGGAGGCGTTGAGGTCGGGAGCATTCAGGATAACCTTAATGCCGGAGCGGTCATTTCGAAAGATTATGATTACGTCGGTGGCGTTTCCGGAGTTGCTGACGCGCCTGTCAATCCGGTCTTGGTTTACAACAATGTCAATACCGGGTCACTTGAAGCTAAGAGGAGAGGCTATTACGGCACAAGCGGAGCAGTGGCAAAAGTTTGGATGAGAGAGCGTATTAAGAATAATCTGGATACATTCACAAAGTTTCATCGTACTTTTGGTGGTCAGGAAGGATATAATGTAGGTGTCGTAAGAGTATCGAAAAACGCTCTCAAATCAAACCTGACCGGTTTGAGCAGCACACTCTGGAATGCCGGTGATGCATCGCAGCTGCCAATGCTTAAAGGCATTAACACCCCCTACCGTGAACTTGCCCGAATAAATGGCACCAAACAGACAAACAACCGGTTTCCTACAGTACTGAATGAGTTTGCAGACCCCGGTGGTTCCAATAATGCTACCTCTTTCAATCGTGCTGTCTGGAACGGTCAGGATGGCTATCTACCGTTTCCAAAAGCATTCTCCAAACCACAAACATTGTTGGCCGGAGTTGATTGCACACAGGGCGGATTTGACTGCAGCGAGGAAAAGAGCATCATGTCAGCCCCGTCAACTTCGTCAGTTCCGCCATCTACAAATCCTTCGTCGTATAAGGACTTGACTCACAGTAAATCCAGTACATCCTCCACAGCTTATTTAAGCGACTCCGAGCCTATCTGCCCGTCACTGGAGGGCAAACCTCTCTTCCAGGTGTATGACCCCGAAACCCAGCGAATTTACGTTGTCATTAAGCCTAAGTCGCGCTGGAAAGAACCTCGTCAAGAAATTATCCTGGTTCGTTATAAAGGCTCTGAACCGGATCACGGATTTGGTTGGTGCGGTATTGTGAGATACCTCCCCGTCCAGTCCCGTTTCAGAAATATGCTGGTGGGCTACCAGCCTCTGGCAGGGCAGGTTGTTCATGAAACCAAAGGCTCTCACCTTGACCTTATCTCAACAACACCTTCAGAAAAAACGATCTTGTTCAGGTTAGATGTCACTGACAGACACAGATCCAGAAGAGGAGTCAGAATACATAGCGACGAATTCCCTGAGAATCTTCAAATAAGTGATACCGCTTTTCATCAGGGTGCTATGTATTTAACGGGAACCATCGATAACAGCCTGTTTGTCGGACGTTACCGCCAGGGAGAGCGCATGCTTTCCAGAAAGTATCCTGAAAACAGTGGGCGGCTTGATAAGGAGCAAGCGCTTAATCTGGAGCTCTCACCCGATGGCGAACACTTTTATGTGTTAGGCATAAGTGATGAACATGCCAACCATCCCCTGTTTATCAGACAGTACGACAGTAAACAGCTAACCCCCTCTGCCTCTTTTGGCAATAATGGCGAAGAAAGAATCAACGCCATTGACGATGATATTGACTCAGTCAACAGCCAGCAGGACATCCTGATCAAAAAAAACCACGCCTACGTTGCCCTATACAACCCTGGGGAAGGGAGACTGTCTATTCGCCGGTTTGCCACTGACAATGGACAGATGGATAGCGCTTTTATTATTGAAGATGAGATTGATTTTTCTTCCCGCACACCAGACTCATTTGCAGCCGTGAAGCTGACGACAACGAAAGATTATTTGCACGCCATTATTTACAACAGCGATGGACGATTATCAGTGCTTACTTATAAAAATCAAGTCAACATCCATCGTTTCGCCACCACATTTAAACCTGCACCAACAAAGTCTCTGCGCCCGATTTTTGTGGGTAATAAGGCTTATCTGGCCACTGAAAACGATGAGATTAGGGAGGATGGCCGGAAGACGGAGGTACGAATGCAAGAAATTTCTCTGGGCCTTGAATTCTTCAATCACCAAAAAGCCCCTACTGCTCTGGCTGCTGCGGGGTCAGCTTCGCAATCAGCCTCAACATCAGCTTCAGGATCGGCAGAGGATACACCCTGGGGAACTGTGGCTGCTGCAGGAGGCACTGCAGTTGTTGTGATTGCAACCATCGCAGTCTATCTGGCGATCAAGAAGTTCAAAAGACAACCGACGGTATCAGAAATGGAGCCGAACGAATTGCAGCCATTACGCAATCTGCAGACAAGTTCTATAGGCTTGTGATATTCCTACCAAAGAAGTCTATAAGACTCGTTTTATGAGATTGCTCCAATGCATCGCGGTTGTCTTCCCCCCTTTTATAACGGATCAGCTGAAAAACAGAAGTTGCCTGACTTGCTTGCACAAGGTGACTCCTGTTTCTTTCTCCTGACCAGCTTGATACCCGCTTTTGCCAGAAGCTGCCGGTACTCGTGAGGTTTCAACCAGACAATGCGCCTCAGATCTTCCTCGCTCAGAATCTCATTAAGTGCCTCTCTCATCCGCGCTGTCTGCCCCAGCGGAAACTCTCCCACCATAATCAGAGGCAGATTAGCACCATCTTTATCCTTACCAATACCCTGTTCGCTCAGCCCCTCTACCACTCTTTTGATGGCTGGAATAAAGGTAGTCTTGGCACATTGGGTTAGCGTATCCTGACCGGCATACCAGTCTTTTTCAGTGACACCCTCTGGCACTTTATTCTGCTGCAACACCCAGAAGCCCAGATAGCCGGCTTCATTTTTCCTATCTTTCAAGCGAACAAACAGGTGATTAAATTTTCTGGTAGGCAGTGTAGTATTCAACCGCGCCTGTTCCGCTTTGCTATAGCCCAGATCAGGGTAGGCGAGGTATTCACCCTTAGGTGCGTGTCTATAAACATCAACGGTTGGCATAGCATTCATGGCTTTCAGAACCGGTACATGCCTCAGATCCAGTGTATCAAAATCACTGGCTGTACAGGCTGCTGGCAGTTGATCAAGGAAGAATACCTGGATAGCTACGCCATATTCATAATCCCCGCCCTCACTGTCATAGGTCACCCGATCATGTCGCATTACACCATCCCGAATTCTGTAACCGATGGCATAGGTAGTCAGTTGAATAAAATCCAGATCCCTTAACTCGACGTCTTCACCCGCTTTCTGTTTGGCCAGTTTGGCCATCAGACGGGTATCTGAATCCATTTGTAACTGCTTATCGGGGGACATTTGGAAATGACGGAGCTTCAAAACCTCTTCCATGTTCTCGCGAATGTACTGCTCTTTGAAGACGACTCGGTCACCCACCACAAGGGCTTTTTTGTGATGGTCTTTATACCCGGCAATACCGACGAAAACGGCGTCAAGCTTGATTGTGTCATCATCCTTCAGATCAAGCCAATGGAAGCGGGCTGATTTCCTGAGATTATCAAGAGCATTAGCAAACAGAATCGTTTCTGAATCACGAAATACCAGATTGCCCGGATGACCCATACCGGTGAGTGAAGCCTCATAATAGTCTTCCTCATCCTTTGACCGACTGTAAGTGACATGAACCGGAGAGGCCACCGAGCTGGCCAGTACCTTCTCGGGATTGTCTGCCGAGGCCAGCACCATATTAACCTCAGCATTACTTTCATAGACCACCAGCACCAGATTGTCTGAATAGGTCTTGGCTAAAGCCAGTGAGCAGAACACACTGAGCAAGAACAAGACGACACTGTTTACGAGCCTGAGTCTCATCGGATCAACCCTTTTTCATAGAACCCTTAGCAAAGATTCTGTCCGATCGGACAGTAACCACCCATCCAGTTGTTAAGAAAAAAGTACTTGATCTTCAAAATAGTCAATGAAATGAAACCCGGAAGCATAATTCATTAGACAGAAAGGTTATAAAATATGCACCAGGTCCATTTGCACCAGACTCAGAGCCATGCTGAACATAATCAGACAGATCACCAGATCAATGATTTTCCATGCCAACGGGCGGGATAACAGAGGAGCCAGCTTCACAGCACCGAACCCAAGCCCATAGAACCAGATGAGTGATGCGGTGACAGCCCCTAGTACAAAATAACCACGCTGTTCACCGTACTGAGCACCAATACTGCCTAATAAAATGACCGTATCAAGGTAAACGTGCGGGTTAAGCAGGGTGACCGCCAGAGTTGAAAGCACAATAGCCCGAACCGATTTTTGCACCTGCCCTTCAGCCTTGAGCTGCTCAGTTTTGAAACTGCGCCGCAGTGAGATCAGGCCAAATCCGGTCAAATAAACAACGCCTGCCCAGCGGGCTAGTTCAAGCAGTGTATTACTACTCTGAATAAGAGTACCAAGACCCATGACACCAGCCAGTATTAGCAAGGCATCACAAACTGCACATAGGGTGGCAATCAGAACAGGAGACTCTCGACGTAAGCCGTGAGCCAGTAAAAAAGCATTCTGACTGCCAATGGCTATGATCAAACCACCGCTTAATAACATTCCGTTCAGATAAATCTCCAGCATTGTCTAACTTTCTCTTTTTTTTCACTATTTTTATCAAGTGACGAACGCCCGTTATTCTCTAACAGCAGGCTTTCACAATAAGTTTTGAGGCATGCTGCTCAATATTCATCTAGGAGCCTGACCGAGAATGGCGCCCGTAGCGAGGACGGCAGAAAATTGAGGA
>NZ_JAHHPR010000648.1:0-3175 GCF_024606255.1 Endozoicomonas sp. SESOKO3 | reverse complement strand
GTGCCACTCTGACTATTGGCAATTATCTGGCCGTCAACATTGTTGCCCGGATGATGAGAAACAAACCGGGCACCCATATTGATCTGGAAGTGGCCAATACCGCCAACATTACCGGGAAGGTTCTGAACTTTGATCTGGATATCGGACTGATCGAAGGAGAGTTGCACCACCATGATCTGAATGTCATTCCCTGGTGCGATGATGAACTGGTTGCCTTCTGCGCACCGGGCCATGCCTTCGAGCACAAAACCCAACTGACAGATCAGGATCTTTTGAGTGCTGGCTGGATTCTTCGTGAAGCCGGTTCGGGTACCCGTCAGGCGTTTGATCGAGCCATGCATGGCATTTTACCCAAACTGAACGTGGTGATTGAATTGCAACACACCGAAGCTATCAAACGGGCCGTTGAAGCGGGTCTGGGAATTGGCTGCCTGTCAAGAATTACGCTTCAGGATGCCTTCAGTAGGGGCAGTCTGATACCTTTGTTAATTCCCGACAGAGATTTGAGCCGACGATTCTATTTCATCATGCATCAACAAAAATACATCAGTCAGGGAACCAGGGAACTCATTCAACTCTGTCGTAGCTGGGCCGCCGACGCTTCAGAACCTCAAAGTTCTGCGGACGCCGTTATGCCTTTCACTTCTCAGGAAGTTGTACAAACCTGAAGCCGGGATTAGTCTTGTAGCCAGTGCAAAAAAGGTCTGATTATGATAAAAAAAATCACTATAGTGGGCGGAACCCATGGCAACGAGTTGATTGGGCCCCATCTGATCAGAAAGTTGGAGCAGGACGGCAGCTTCAAAGAGAGCACCATTCCAGTGGATTACCTGCTTGCCAATATTGAAGCTCATAAAGCAGTCAGACGGTTTATGGATGCCGACCTGAATCGATCTTTCACGGATGAGGTTCTGGACGGCGATGATGATTCGGTCTACGAACACCGCCGAGCCCGGGAAATCAATCGGCTGCTCGACCCCAAAACCAACGATGGCCGCTTTATCATTGATCTGCACAGTACCACCAGCAACATGGGAATGACTTTAATCATCAAAGATCAGGCTGCTTTTAACCTTCAGGCCGCCTCCTATGTGCAACAACATATGCCGGATGTAAAAATCATTCTGAGTGACCGTGATAGCCAATTCAGCCGAACGCTCAACAGTCTTTCTGATTATGCAGTGACTATTGAAGTCGGCCCTCTTCCCAACGGCGTTTTGCGACACGATCAGTTTGCAGATACTGAATCAGTGATCCGACACCTGGTCGACTTCACCCATTTATCAGAAAGCGAATGGAACAACGCCCTGCCCGCCACCACTGAAGTTTATACCGTCACGGATCGAGTCTTTTATCCTAGAAACGACGATGGACAAGTATCCGCCATGGTTCACAGCTCTCTACAGGACGGGGATTTTGAAGAGTTGAAGCCGGGCATGCCGATGTTTCAGAATATGGATGGTACCGTCACCCCTTATCAGGGTGAACCCGGATACCCTATCTTTATCAATGAAGCAGCTTACTATTACGAGAACACGGCTTTTGTCATGACAAATAGGAAAACGGTTAGTCCGGGCAATTAATAATCAAAAACAAAGCGTTTATTATTACTATTTGATCTGTAAGAAAAACGAAAGCCCTGCATTTCATTGCCTAACCTATCTATCCTCTGCCTATGAAATGCAGGCAACATTATGCCAGACGACAGACGCCCTTTGACCCTGAAGTCTCTTTCTTACCTCAAGGCTCTCAGGCTTTTTTTCAGCCCCAC
The DNA here is from genome assembly GCF_024606255.1 of Endozoicomonas sp. SESOKO3. NCBI lineage: Bacteria > Pseudomonadati > Pseudomonadota > Gammaproteobacteria > Oceanospirillales > Endozoicomonadaceae > Endozoicomonas > Endozoicomonas sp. SESOKO3. The sequence continues at coordinate 1,404 of NZ_JAHHPR010000648.1, read as the reverse complement.
TCAACTATCTAACGTTTTGACACTGACCAGCCTGTTATTTCTCTCCGGTATTAATCAGGCTACCGTCTTCTCACTGCCCAATCAGAGTCAGTTTTCCAGTACTCTTAATTTTCTCCCTGTTGAGGATGAAGAGATTCCGGGTCTCACGCTGAATCAACTCAGAAAAAAGGTTCTCAAACAGGATTTTCTCTGGCCCAAAAATAAAGAAGGACATAACTCATTATTTTTCCGCTCTGAGGTGTCCAGCGCCTCAGGTACAGGAAGTCTCAACATCTTTCTGGTACCTTCCATTATTCATGAGGCATCCTTTGAAGAGACACCTTTTTCTATTGATCTGCTCACCACTTCGTCTGAAAGCCGTTACTGTTCAGTGGAAACCTGCCATAAAGACACTCATGCATTACCACTGGAAAAAATCATCAGCAGCCACGAAAACTATCATTCCAATACCTTCCCGGTTTTTCATGCTACATTGCCCTCGGTATCCCGATCAGAGATTAATTTTCATAGCCCTCTGATCTGGCAGGGCAAGAGCCATTGTCGTATCCATGGCAACAAGCCTGGCTCCAGATGCTCAACCATCAGCTCCGTCGTCATGCACTTCAAACCCGACAACCCGAATCAGCAGGAGCAGCTGGCCGTTCATATTCTAAACCGCGAAACGCTGGCCACCAGAGAAGCCATCATTGATGAAATGGAAGCGTTTCTGGGCGATGACCAAAAGATCGAAAAAATGCTGGATGTTGTTCTGGAATTCCGTGATGTCAAAGTAGGGGATCACAGAATCAAGGAAAAAGGCCCCTGGTATCCTCTGGGTTATATGAAATGGCTTTATATACGACATTGGATGTATCCGGGAATCACTCATTTCGCTCCCATCTATAAAGAAATTCCTGAGGAACCGGAGCCTCTCTGGAAAATCAGGAATATCGCTCAGGGGTTCAAGCAATACGAAGATGAACTCTGGGAAGAAGGGACTGTGTCAGGCTCAGTCTACAGTGGTAATCATGATCACTATGGCTTCCTGAATGAGATCTTTGGCATGTTCTCCCACAGCAATGCCATTCAGAAAGACCTGAGCCCAAGCGCGATGTACTTTGAGAGCTGCGTCGTTAACATGATGCTGGAAGCTCTGGGCGGAAACAGTATTCAGGATGAAGGTCTTGGTAAACCGGACGGAGTGATCACCAGTAGCGGCTCCATGAGCATCAAAGCCGCTCTGAAAGCATACAGAGACAGGGCTGTGGCCATGGGCATCAGGAATCCGGAGATCATTATTCCTTCCACGGCTCACCCAGCCTTCAAACGGGGGCCCGTCGACCTTGTCGTCAAGGTGGCCAAGGTTCATGAGGACACCGAAGGAGCGTCATACACTGTAGACCTTGATGAAGTGCGCAGCCTGAT
>NZ_JAHHPR010000647.1:0-2575 GCF_024606255.1 Endozoicomonas sp. SESOKO3 | reverse complement strand
TTGCCCGGTCTTTACTGCTTTCAAGGAATTTTGTTCAAATCAAAGAGGTTCCGGTTCCAGTATTGGCGTCCTCTACTCCAACTACTCAGGAACAATTCACTTCTGGAACAGGAACAAAACCTGAAAAAGCAAAAAGAGCAGTAAGTGTAACAAGACAGCCAAAAAACCTGAAGTCAGGTATCCGACCATCAACAGAACCCTTCCAGGAACGAATACATATCCAGCATTTATTACAACTGGATGACAATATTATTCGGGAAGTCAGATCCATTCAGCAAGACCCGGAAAAGTTTTTGCGTCAGGTAGAAAAGCACATCACTGCATTCAGAAAGGTTTTATTAAAAAATAGCGAACATCCAACAAATGACCTGGGAATGGGTTATTACTACTTTTTGAAGGCACTGGCCATGTTGGAAGCCAAAATGTCAGATGATGACAAAACCATTGAGTTATCCTTTAGCCCGGTAGTCAAACTCAACGCTAAAAAGATAAAAGAGACGATTTTATCGTCTCGAAATTATTACTTCCCTTATGCCGCGATGCTCTTGCTTTTTTTTGAACATAGTATGGAAGAAAAATCTAATATCATAATTAATGCCAATTTATCTGCATTCTCCGGAGTGTCACAGTCTATTGAGGTTTTATTAGAATCGGACTCAAATCAAACGGTTCTGGCCGGAATATTCCTCAAGTGGCTGATGCTGATTCCAAAGCCTTTCGAACTGAAACTGGCCTTTGATAAAGACACTTACCTGAAAAACCCGAAAAGCAATATTCCGGGTAGGGTAACACCTTCCATACATCTACTCAGAGAGTTTCTGGAGCAGCTTCCGGTAAAAGGCTCTGATGGCGCAGTTGATGTTGTTTTAAATCAAATGGACCAGAAATTTACAAATACCCAGCATCTGCCAAACGAACAACATGGACAAACAGCAGTGACAGCGAATGCGCGAGCAGCTCCGTTAGGCAAAACGGCAGTGACTGAGGCGGCTTTAAAGGCAGCGAAAGAGGCTAGGGCTCTGGCATCGACATCCTTAGAGATAGCAACGGTATCAACGACAGCAGTAGCGTTAGTGACAGCGGCAGCGGAAACTGAACAAGCAGAGTTAACAGCAGCATCAATGGAAGCGGTAGAGGAAGCGTTAGATATAGCTGCGACAAAATCGAAAGCGACAAAAACAGCGATAGCAGCTGCAAACCGGGCAATAGAAACGATACTGGAAGAGGAAGAGCAAGAGCAAGCGCAAGCGGCAAAGAATGCGAAAGCAAATTTAAAATTGATACTGTACTTCGCTACTGGTCGATCAGAATTGATAGATTCTGATTGCACGGATTTATCCGTGTACATTATTAACTTATCTATATTAGGCTTTGAATCCTCTTCAGAGATTTCCATATTTCTGAAAGAGACTCAGAAGGAGCTCTATGAAGATATTAATCCTGAGAATCGGGCAATTGCTGATGTTATAGAACTCGCTTTTCATCTGGTTGATACTGAATCAGAAGTCCAGCCCGTTCTTCCTCATCTTAAAGCCCTTCCCTTCTCTATCCAAGCCCGCTTAACCGCGCTTCATTTTGGTCATGACTTACAACTTCTGACAAAACTGATTGGTTTACTTCCTGAACAGGTTTCCAAGGACACCACAACGTATTGGCATAACACTCTTTTAATGGCTCACCGGTATATTATCACGCTCATCGGTGGAAATGCAGAAATGGCAAAAAAACTCCAGAGTGATTCAGCTGGTTGGAAAAAATTAGACAAATGGTTTCAGCTCTTTGTATGGCATAAGCCAGTCAAGTTCAACACTATTGCACGTAATTTGGACTCACAACTCTTAGACTATGCTGTCTTTCACAGTGACAACTTGAAAAAATTCGAAGTTGGAGAAGAAATTAATTTTTTTCTTGCTATTGAGCAAGCCAAAAGAGCTGGCTATCAAAAGTTAAAACAACGGTTAAACCAATATGACAAACAAATGGATTCTCAATCATTACAAATGTCAGGCTGGCTTCATTGTCTGGCTGGATTGACGCTTCTGGAGGCGAGAATAAGACCTGACTTCCAGCAGGTAGTATTAACCGGTCACAAAAGAGTTCTGGCCAGTGCCCATGATCATTTCAGGAAAGCACGTCAGCTCGGCTTCCCTTATGGTGGTTATCTGGAATCACTGGTGTTAATGCGGCTTGCCAACCACTATCAGTATAATCAGGATGAGACACCTGATGTCTCGCAAACAGAATCGACCTATATGCCTATGCCTGTTATTGAATACACATCGCCCAAAAAACCAAAGGAAAAGATCTTTATTGAAGCGGGTAAGATTGTTACAGAAATTTTACCCGGGCTGATAGCAAGCTCTGTATTGGGTGCCCGTTTTGCCGCTGAAGCAGCCATCAGAGTCTTTACTGATGAACGGTTTAATCTTCTGTATATACCTCAGGCTGGTTGGCCAGCACTGATTGCAAAGCATTTTTTGATTACCCCCGTTAACTATAACATCCAATTTTTGTTCAGCAATGATGGCCCTGAAGTTGAAGAAGCGTTATTTCCCAGGATAAGTGATCCAGACAG
>NZ_JAHHPR010000646.1:0-1022 GCF_024606255.1 Endozoicomonas sp. SESOKO3 | reverse complement strand
GTGCTTAATGACTTAACAGCTCATCATTTTGGTCATGACTGACAACTTCTGACAAAATTAATTGATTTGTTTCCTGAACTGCTTAACGATGATAAAACATCGTATTGGATCAACACTCTTTTGCTGGCTCATCAGCATATCATCACGTTCATCGGTGGAAATGCAGAAAAGGCAAGAAAACTTCAGAGTGACTCAGATGATTGGAAAGAGATAAACCATTGGCTTCAGAGCTTTGTATGGCACAAGCCAGTCAAGTTCCATACAATTGCACGCAATCTTCACTCACAGCTCGTAGACTATGCAGTCTTTCACAATGACAACTTGAAAAAGTTCAAAGATGGAGACGAAAGTACTTTTATTCTTGCCATTGAACAGGCCAGAAAAGTTGGCTATCAGAAATTAAAACAGACGTTAAAACAATATGAAGATAAAACGGATATTCTATCAGTAAAGATGTCAGGCTGGCTTCACTGCCTGGCTGGATTGACGCTTCTGGAGGCAGAAATAAGTTCTGATCACAAGCAGATAGTATTGACCGGTCGCAAAAGAGTCCTGCTCAGCGCACATGATCATTTCGGCAAAGCTCGTGAACTTGGCTTCCCTTATGGTGGCTATCTGGAATCACTGGTGTTAATGCGGCTAGCCAACCACTATCAGTACTATCAGGGTGAGAACCCCGAAGCCTCGCAAACAGACCCGATTTATAAGCCTGTTATTCAATACGCATCGACCAAAAAACCAGAGAAAAAGATCTTTATTGAAGCAGGTAAGATTGTTACGGAAATTTTGCCCGGTTTGATAGCAAGCTCTCTACTGGGTGTGCGCTTTGCGGCTGAAGCGGCCATCAGAGTCTTTACTGATGAACGGTTTAATCTTCTGCATATCCCTCAGGCTGGGTGGCCAGCACTGATCGCAAAGCATTTTTTTATGAACCCCGTACACCATAACCTCCAATTTTTGTTCAGTCATGATGGCCCTGAAGTTGAAGAAGCGTTATTTCCCAGGATAATTGATCCAGACAG
>NZ_JAHHPR010000645.1:0-2140 GCF_024606255.1 Endozoicomonas sp. SESOKO3 | reverse complement strand
ATAGTAATGTCTTCCCTTATAAGCTACATCGTAGTAACGCTCAATAAACAGTGAGTCGCGATCATCAGCTGTTGCTGACAGTTGTTCGAGTAGTTTTTTTTGCATGCCCGGAGTGATAACCCGGAGCACCTGTGCAGAATATTCAACCGGCAACCCGTTCTGATCTATTAACCTCATTAATTCCAGTGTTTGCTGCTCATCCCTTAAGGCGTCAGGGTGGTGCTCAAAATAGTTGACAACAGGTTGAAGTAACTGTGTTGCACAGGGCAAGGGTTTGTGACGCAGTTGTGTGACATATGCATGCTCGGCAGGGCGCAAGTTGACTGCTTTAAAAGTAGCGGGTGGCAGGGATTTAAAGAGTTGCAGAAACTCAGCAAACCAGTTGACATTCAAGGGGAATGTTCCGCCTAAATGCTCCTGCATACAATCAATGAGATGTTCAGGAACGGTTAGCTTGATCAGTGCGCTGCGGCGGGCTCTGGCCAGCTGACTGTCTTCCGCTTTGGACATGGCCACTGCCGCTAGTGGCTGGCAGTTATGACGGTATAAAAGCAAGAGTGGTGTTGCGCCGCTGTTGTCTCTTTGGTTGGCCAGAGTCCTGGCGGGCAGATATTGAAACAACTGGTCATAGCGGGAAGGATAAGCATTCAGATGGGAAAAGTTGCGTAGACTGCCGCGGGAGTTCATGCCCGGAATGGCTGTCGCCATAAGGTGCAGAATATTACTGCCGTTATGAAACGTCTGGTTAAGAATATTGGCTGAAGAGGCTGGCAGCAAACGTTTAAACAGTTCCAACTGGCCCAATATAAAGGCACACACCAGCAGCTGTTCCCGCTCTTTATCATCCAGCTTTTCCACTTCTTCCAGAATCAGTTTTTCATGCCTTTGGGCATTCACTTCCAGCAAACAAAGCTGCAATGTAAAAATCTCTGAAGCCATTGCGGTGGTGATACTCTGGCAGAAATCCTGTGACGTTTGAGGTTTGCCATGCCTGACGTCTGGCGATTCGAAAATAGCTTTTATCAGATAAGGTGCTGCACCATTCGAAAGTTGTAGAGATTGATTGAGATCCTTTTGAGAAAAGTAATATCTTTTCAGGAGACCCACAAGCTCTCGGGCAGCTTTCTGTAGCTGCCAGCGGGGCAGGTATTTCTCCAATATTTCCATAAAGCCCGGATCAGGCTTAAACATAATTGTTGCGGCAAGATTGCCAAGAATGTTCAGCACTGCTTCATGACGTGTGTTATCCAGGAATTGTTTAAATAATTGGGGAGGTATCATTACCTTGGATTCGATCGGCTCGCCCTCAAGTCCCAGTCCTAAATCAGCCAGCGTTTGCAGAACGGAAATATTTTCAGGCAGGCAAGGATTCTCGACGAGGTAGCTGATCAGCTTTTGCAAAGACGGCAGATGGAATTTTACATCCTTTGCGACGAGATTCTGACTCATTCTATTAAGATCAAGACGGGCATTTTTTACCTGTTCTCGCAGCAATTTATGGTCATATGGAATATCAATATGACCTAATGCATTCTCAACACGAGATATCCATTCACGACGCTGGTCGGCAGTGGTAGTGATGTGTCGCCGGTGTACAGAGCGAGCAGAGGGCGCATCCGATCGAGCTGTCTGGTTACTCAAGCCGGAAGTGGAAGCAGGGGTGGAAAAATCTGTTTCCGGAGCGGTCCGACTGGACAGGTTTAAGGGAGTATTGCAGGGCATCCGTGGCAGCATAATTAATTCCATTAATAACTAGTTTTCTGAAGTTTCCAAATCAATAGACCAGCAAAGGTTGATTTGGTTCAAAATTACCCGGAAAACATCACCAGCGGTGTGAACTTTGTTGACACCAGCCTCAAGATGTCTGTGTACGTGAGAGGGTTGTTTTTTTGCTGCACGTTAAGCAGGTTCAGGGCTCAGAGGGTGGGTGTACTGATCTGCGCCGACCATAAAAATGCCATTATCAGGATATCCTTCAAATCAGTGGTTGCCGACGGGCAAGCCACTGGATTTTGTTGGTAGGTGGCGTGTTAGTTGTTGGGCAGTCTGGACAGTATGAGCTTTAAGGTTTCTTTGATTTCCACATTGTCAGCTTTCAACTCTGCGTTGTCAGCTTTCAACTCTGCGTTGTCAGCTTTCA
>NZ_JAHHPR010000644.1:0-2721 GCF_024606255.1 Endozoicomonas sp. SESOKO3 | reverse complement strand
GTCTATAACCAATGGAAAGGTGTCAAATGGATTGTTGAAATACTAAGCCATCTAGCTTTTTAATATTTTTCAAAAGGCTCTGTAGCAATGGTTGCACCTTCTGTAACCATGCTTTTTTTCCGGCAACTTAGAGCTTCATCTGCTGCTGTTTCCAGCCTATGAGATCGCCGATGAGAATGAAGTTCATCTGAATAGTTGATAGGACCTCTTTCCGGAATCGCTATTTCGAAGCTAGTGCGGAAACATCATAGAGTATTGGGTTTCTGGCCCTTGATGGATGGCGATTATATAAGAGTATGACAGTACAAGATAAACGGTAAATTAACCCCACATTCCAAAGAAAGCCATATCCTTTAATACTTCAGGTTTCAAAACGGAGAAATCTATGAAACCTGAAGCGCGCAAACAAAATCATTTACTCTGGCAAGAACGGATGAACGACTGGCAGCAATCCGGACTTTCGGCCTCTGTATGGTGTAAAAAACATGATATCAAGCAGCACCTGTTCTTTTACTGGAAGCGCAAGCTACTTGCTCAGCCTGACGATAAGCTGATACCTCTGGCCGTTGTTCAGCCAGAACCTTCTCCGCCTTCTCAGGTGATCCTCTATATGGATTCCATACGAATCGAAGCAGCCCCTGAACAAGCAGCAGCTCTGATCAAAGCATTGCAGGCGGTATCGTGATTCATCCCGCAGGTGAGGTTGCTGTCTATCTCTATACCGAATACGTCGAGTAGGCTCGACTGCCAGCACCGTGACTTGTATGGAGGTTCGAGGTTGACGAACTTCCCAAGCTGGTAACCAACAGCCTGCCCCCGAACGCAGCATGCACCTTTCAATGCACTACGCTCTCCAGTATTAATATCTCGCAGATTTACCACATTGCCAACGCCTGATCGGCTAGTTCCGACAGCTTCATGCCGTCGTACTTTCCGTCATGAACTTTCATGTGGCAGTCACGACAGACCGGTATTTGCTTCCGGTTGATTTGCGCCATTACCTTGCTAAAGCCTTTGGCTTCCTGACCCATCTTGCGGATATGCCGGACATGATGCATCTCAATAATTTCTCAGGATCAAGACCTTTGCCGCTGACATTAAATGCTTTCTGGTTCACCTTCAGGGACAGGTTATTGCCGTATCCATTAAAATCAACCTGTCGCATACCATCTTTAGTTGTCTTCAAGGCTGTAATCTTACCGTTGCCTTTCTTCAAAACTTGCCGGGTTGAACAGCGCCTCCTGCTCGCTAATGTATGCATCAATGATCTTTGAAGCGTGTATACAATCCAGCTCATTTTTGACCTGTTGGCAGCGAAAGAGTAGTAGTTCAGAACTCCTCCCAAGATCGAGTTGTAGTACATGACTATTTCCCATTCCTGTCTCGGGATTAAATCTCTACGCGCTTTTCCCTTAAAAGACCCTTTCTTAGCAAATCCATCCTCAACCAGTTTGCCCATCAGCTCCATGATCGGAGCTTCGAGCCTTATGGTGCCCGCACCAGTACGTGCAAGTGTTGCCCGTTTCGCATGGCCACTTTTATGTTTGGAAGTGTGCCCCTTGGGATCGGATTTAAAATCGCTCATCCTCTATTCGCTTTCGCAAGATACCAATCAGCACGTGGTGATCTACATTATCAAAAAATCCCTTAATATCACCCTCAACAATCCATTTGACACCTTTCCATTGGTTATAGACCTGCTTTAACGCTGTATGGCATCCTTTCACTGGACGATATCCGTGACTCCTGCGACTGAAAGTCGGTTCATAAATAGCCTCAAAATTCATTCTCATGGCTTCCTGTATGACCTTTTCCGGTGGTGGAGCAATGCCCAGCTGACGGAATTTTCCGCTTTTCTTTGGAATCTCCTGAACTCTCACGGGAGAAAACTGAAAATTTTCAGTCTCAAGCTCCTGAATCACTGTCCTGATCATTTGGAGTGAGTACCCGTCAAGAGTCCTGTAATCAGAGCCCTTTGTCATGTTACTGGCTTTGCTTTTGATGTTTTCATAAGCGGTAATCAGTACCGTTTCATCACATAGCAACCGGTAGAGTTTTCGGTTAACGCGGTTTTTATCTTTCCGGTTTTACTCTGCAAGCATCCGAATTTGAGCCAATCCGCCAGCTGTCGTTTTGGCGACCTCCATTGTGATTACCTCTCTTCCAGATGATTAATACCTGCGACCCTTTGCCATGTCCTGACTGTTATGTCAGGCATTTGACTAATACGATCGCTCCGTCACCATAGGGATGACTCCCCTTAGGCGATCCCGCAGTTACGCGTTCATAGTTCCTGATGCCTTAGGCTGTCTTTCCGCAACTTTTACCTGTACTGCTTTGCAGTTTGGCCTGCGGCTCCGAACTTCTGCCCTTGATTCAACTACGCATATCTCAGTTGAGGGTCGGAGCCCACCCCGTTGTCTGCCAGAGGTCTTTCGAGGGGGACGACTTAGTTACCCACTGTTGCTGATGGACTTCAACCAGTATGGGCTTAGCCATAGCATCTTAGCTGACGCCAGTCTTGGGCTTTGACTTCTAGCCCTCAGAACGCCTTTTCCGACCATGCTACACTCAGCTCCGGGATTTCCCCATTACTTAAGGTCGGTGCTTTATACACGACCGAAGTAGTACAACTCCTCCTTTAAGAATCTATTAAACGCACCACAACTGCGCACTATGCGTAAATCCATTGATGGGTTAGCGGCTTTAGTCGAACAGCAA
>NZ_JAHHPR010000059.1:0-4108 GCF_024606255.1 Endozoicomonas sp. SESOKO3 | reverse complement strand
GCCGATCAAAGATGAAGATCTGGCCAGTCTGCCATACTTCCTCAAGAATAGTGCCACATCCCATCAGCTGTACTTTCAAGCCGTCGTTGACGGTGTTTTCCCCGAAGCAGTACAGACCTTTCACGATGCCTTCAATAACGCTATCGCCTTCAGGCATGGCTGGCATCTTGTAGCTGTCGTTCATGGTGGTGATGTAATACCACACGTTTTCGTTGTCGCCGTACATACGACGAAGGCCGTCCTGAACAATGACCGCCAGCTCATAGCCGTAAGTTGGGTCATAGCTGATGCAGTTAGGAACGGTGGAAGCCAGGATGTGGCTGTGTCCGTCCTGATGCTGCAGACCTTCACCATTCAGGGAGGTACGACCGGAAGTAGCACCGATCAGGAAACCACGAGCCTGCATGTCTCCTGAAGCCCAGGCCAGATCGCCGGTACGCTGGAAACCAAACATGGAGTAGAAAGCATAGAAAGGAATCATCGGTACGTTATTGTTACTGTAGGACGTAGCAGCCGCAATCCAGGCAGCGTGGGCACCGGCTTCGTTAATGCCTTCTTCCAGAATCTGACCCTGTTTGGACTCCTTGTAGAACATGACCTGGTCAGAGTCCACTGGCTCATACATCTGACCTTCTGCAGAGTAAATACCCAGCTGACGGAACATACCTTCCATACCGAAAGTCCGTGCTTCGTCAGGAATGATTGGTACGATGTGCTTGCCGACTTTCTTGTCTTTCGCCAGCGCAGCCAAAACACGTACGTAGGCCATGGTGGTTGAGATTTCACGCTCACCACTGCCTTTGAGAACGGCGTCGAAGGCACTCAGCCCAGGAATCTCCAACTGTATATCTGACTGCTCGCGACGCTGAGGAATGAAGCCGCCCAGTTTCTCACGATGCTTGCGCATGTAGACCATTTCAGGGCTGTCTTCAGCGGGCTTGAAGTATGGCAGACTGGCCAGATCTTCATCTTTGATCGGCAGGTCGAAACGGTCACGGAACTGTTTCAGATCATCGATTGGCAGTTTTTTAACGTTGTGGCTGACGTTAGATGCTTCACCCGTCGTACCGGTACCGTAACCTTTTACGGTCTTGGCCAGAATAACCGTTGGCTTGTCGGTGGTGTTTACAGCAGCGTGATAAGCAGCGTAAACCTTGTAGGGATCATGACCGCCGCGGTTCAGACGCCAGATGTCATCGTCAGACAGGTGCTCAACCATCTTTTTGGTTTCAGGGTAACGACCGAAGAAGTGTTCACGTGTCCAGGCACCGCCCTTGGCTTTACAGTTCTGATAGTCGCCATCGACGGCTTCGTCCATCAACTTCTGTAACATGCCGTCTTTGTCCCGGGCAAACAGCTGATCCCAGTGGCGACCCCAGGTCACCTTGATCACGTTCCAGCCAGCGCCGCGGAATACACCTTCGAGCTCCTGCATGATTTTGCCGTTGCCACGAACAGGCCCGTCCAGACGCTGCAGGTTGCAATTCACCACAAAGATGAGGTTGTCCAGCTTTTCACGACCCGCCAGAGAGATAGCACCGGTGGATTCAGGCTCGTCCATTTCACCGTCACCCAGGAAAGCCCAGACCTTACGGTTCTGCTCCGGAGCCATACCACGGTTGATCAGGTACTTCATGAAGCGAGCCTGGTAGATGGCCTGCAGCGGACCCAGACCCATGGATACGGTGGGGAACTGCCAGAAGTCAGGCATCAGGTGCGGGTGAGGATAGGAAGAAAGACCCTTGCCTTCGACTTCTTGTCGGAAACCGTCCAGCTGATCTTCACTCAGACGACCTTCGAGGTAAGCACGGGAATAAATACCCGGAGCCGTGTGTCCCTGATAGTAAACCAGATCGCCTTCACGGTTGTTGTTGTAACCATGGAAGAAATAGTTGTAGCCGATATCATACAAAGTTGCACTGGAGGCGAACGAAGAAATGTGGCCACCCAGAGAGCTGTCTTTCTGATTAGCACGCATGACCATTGCCAGCGCGTTCCAACGGACCAGGGAACGGATTCTGCGTTCCATGAACAGGTCACCCGGCATTCTCGCTTCTTTCTCAGGCGGAATGGTGTTGCGATAAGGGGTAGTAATCGCATAGGGCAGCTGTGTGCCTTTCGCTCTGGCATGCTGGGAAAGGCGGGTCATCAGGTAATGTGCCCGGTCTTCCCCTTCTTTTTCCAGTACGGAATCCAGGGCTTCCAGCCACTCCCGGGTTTCGATGGGATCAATGTCATGCATATAGTTTGCTCCGAGAATTGAGCGCTGTAACCAGTTCTAAAAAAAGCATCTGTGAAGGGGTCATCAGCCACTGATGCATCTTTCCATTTCGATTATCCGGACAACAGTACACTGAAGCTACAATCAGCCTTGTGCGAATAAACCGCTTCAACCCGGGATGAACAACCTCACTCTTAATGGGCGGTTATTCTTCGTTGTACCAGTGAAATTCTGACTGTCAGGATAGTCGAGGCTTACCTCTGAAGGACTGCTTTTTCAGCCCGTACCACCAGTCGAAACCAATGATCAAACGACGTGAGCCTCAGGAGCCGGGACAAGGACAAATAACTTGAGGGCTATCCCTGTCATGGCTAACTGTTATCTAACGAAAATTCTGCCCTGCCTGAACTTTAGGTTCAACCACCCTGCCATCAGGCTTCCAGCCGGATGTTCGGCTTCTGATGGACATTAAATTGGGTGCGGAGAGGCAGAGTTTAAAACTTCAGAAAATTGATTTCGATCAATTTTGTAATTGAACTACAAGATAAGCAAAATCCGCAATGAGTACCAGTACTTAGGTACAGTAAAGTTACAGAAATACATCAAAAGCCGCTACATCGTCACACATATTTATAAAATTCCTTTGACACATTTGCCAATAAACAAGAAAAAACACTGGTAGCGTATACCTCGATAGCAATTTCCGCCCTGACTTTTACACCGTCTTTGCGAAAAGAACCGCCGAAATTCATAGTCAGATCCACTGGATGATAAAACGCTTACTCGCTTTCGCTGAACACCGCACCGCGCAGATGCTCCTTCGTATAAACCGAGTCAGGGTTAAAGGCGGCCTTTAATACCGGAACCGCTAATTCTGGCTGAGAATCACCACACACAAAGATATCGAACGCCGCGAAGTTCCTCTCTGGCCAGGTGTGCACACTGATATGTGATTCAGCCAATACTGCAACGCCGGAAATGCCGCCATTGGGCTCGAAGCGATGAAGGTGGATATGCAACAAAGTAGCACCCGCCTTTTCGACGGCATCGCGCATCGCTTCTTCCATCGTAGTGGGGTCATCCAGCTTTTCAGCTCCCCAAAAGTCGAGGAGCAAATGCGTGCCCGCAAAAACTACCCCGTCACGGGTAATAAAGTGATCAAGCTGGTCTTCGTCAGTAGCGATGGACGTTTGGCCGTGGGTGGGCCAACGCTCATCCTGCGCGATGGAAAAAGCTAATTCAGCAACAGATCCTTGAGTCACGGAAGATGTCGCTATCAAATTACCGGGTTGATATAGATCTGATGAACGTCCCGGTAAACCTGCCCCCTCTAATGGAGTGCGTCCTGATGGAGGGTGTTCTGACCTTCCTCTCAAGCCACTGATGCATTTCGGTAATAAATGGAAAGCCGGAAGACCCAAACCCAATGCAGCCGCTAACACCTGACTGGTGTGTCTTAACCAAGCCTGCTTGATACGATTTGAAAGGTGGAACCAGGTTCGGGTAATCACTTGATCCAACATTGTCAGGCCAGCACCTACGCCTACTTTTTCCCATGTGGTTAAGTTGTCTAATTCTTTTAAACTTTTTAATCCTGTTTTTTCAGCATTATTTATAACCGGAGCGTCTGTGTCATCTGCATCAGGAATCAGTGCGGGTGATGAACTGAAGGGATCCGTGACCACCCTGACATTGTCTGCAACAAAAATACCCGCGCCCCTCAGATCCATAATACCTGCCGGTCGATGATGCTGCGTGGTCGAGGTTGTATCGGGCTGTTCCGAGGTGGCTTTTGCTGTTGAACCGCTCGTATCCAGAGGGTATCTGGAATCAATTTCGATATTCGCCAGATAATAGACAGAATCATTATGGGGTGCCGACATCACA
>NZ_JAHHPR010000643.1:0-14554 GCF_024606255.1 Endozoicomonas sp. SESOKO3 | reverse complement strand
TAACGCTGTCGAGTGGATTGCTGCTGGTCGCGAGCAGAAGCCTGAAGCAGCTCTGAAAGTAGGGGCTGTAGATGCAGTGGTTGAAACCGAAAAGCTAGTGGATTCTGCTGTAGCCATTATCAAACGTTGTCTGGCAGGTGAACTGGACTTTAATGCCCGTAAAGATGAAAAACGTTCACCACTCAAGCTACCTTTGCTGGAATCTCTGATGGCTTTTGAAACAACCATGGCGGTTGTCAAGCAGCAGGCCGGTCCACATATGCCAGCGCCCGCGGCTTCTGTTAAAGCCATCAAAAAGCATGCTGAGCTGCCAAGAGATGAAGCTCTGAAAGTCGAAGCTGAAGGTTTCATTAAACTGGCCAAGACACCTGTCTCTGATGTTCTGGTGGGACTGTTCCTGAACGACCAGATGCTCAAGAAGAAGACCAAGGAACTGACCAGGCAGGCGGGTAAAGTTGAGAAGGCCGCTGTTCTGGGTGCCGGTATCATGGGCGGTGGCATTGCTTACCAGTCTGCTTACAAGGGCACTCCTATTCTGATGAAAGACATCGCTCAGGATGGTCTGAACCTGGGACTGGCCGAAGCCAGCAAACTGCTGTCCAAGCGAGTAGCCCGTGGTCGTATGGACCCTCTGAAAATGGGTGAGGTTCTCAATCACATTGTTCCAACTTTGTCGTACAGTGAGTTTGGTGATGTCGATGTCGTTGTGGAAGCGGTTGTCGAGAATGTCAATGTCAAGAAAGCGGTACTGGGTGAAGTAGAAAATCACGTCAGTGAAGACGCTGTTCTGGCTTCTAATACTTCAACCATTTCTATAACAGAACTGGCTAAGGATCTGAAAAGACCGGAAAAATTCTGTGGCATGCACTTCTTTAACCCGGTTCACGCCATGCCTCTGGTTGAAGTGATTCGTGGTGAGAAAACCAGCGAAGAAACGGTTGCAACCGTTGTCGCCTATGCCAAGAAGATGGGCAAAGTGCCTATCGTTGTTAACGACTGTCCCGGATTCCTGGTTAACCGTGTGCTTTTCCCATACTTCGGCGGCTTCGCTTCATTGGTGAAAGACGGTGCTGACTTCCAGAAAGTCGACAAAGTTATGGAGAAGTTTGGCTGGCCAATGGGTCCTGCCTACCTGCTTGATGTTGTCGGTATTGATACAGGCTCCCATGCTGAAAAAGTGATGGCTGAAGGCTTCCCGGATCGTATGTCCCGTGACTGGAAGAACGCTATTGATGTGATGTATGAGAAGGGGCGTTACGGACAGAAGACCAACGTCGGCTTTTACAAATACGAGCAGGACAAGAAAGGTAAGCCCAAGAAAGTGGTTGACGAAACGGCTTATCAGCTTCTCTCTGAAGTGGCAGGTGAAAGCCGTGAGTTTGAAACACAGGAAATTATTGATCGCATGATGATTCCACTGTGTATGGAAACCGTTCGCACACTGGAAGACGGCATTGTTGATACCCCAGCAGAGGCGGACCTGGCTCTGCTCAACGGCATCGGCTTCCCGATTTTCCGTGGCGGTGCCCTGAAGTACATCGATAGCATGGGTGTCGACAAGTTCGTAGAGCTGGCTGATCAGTACGCTCATATCAGTCCTCTGTACCAGCCTACTGAAAAGCTGCGGGAAATGGCCCGTGAAGGCAAAACGTTTTACGGCGCGTAAACAGCCTTGAGCCACAAAAAAAGTGGCTAATCACGATCAACAGATTTAAGAGAGAATTGACTATGAGCCTTAATCCGAGAGACGCCGTAATCGTAGACTATGGCCGGACCCCCATGGGTCGTTCCAAGGGTGGCATGTATCGAAATGTCCGTGCCGATGATCTGTCTGCAAACCTCATCACAGGGGTTCTGAACCGTAACCCTGGTGTTAACCCTGAAGAAGTTGAAGATGTCATCTGGGGTTGTGTTAACCAGACTCTGGAGCAGGGGTGGAACGTTGCCCGTATGGCATCCCTGATGACTCCGATCCCTCATACTTCTTCTGCCCAGACTGTCAGCCGTCTGTGTGGTTCTTCCATGAGTGCACTGCACACTGCTGCTCAGGCTATTCAAACCGGGAACGGTGATGTCTTTGTCGTAGGTGGTGTTGAGCACATGGGACATGTAGGCATGATGCATGGAGTGGATCCTAATCCACGTCTGTCAAAATATGCTGCCAAAGCGGCAGGCATGATGGGTCTGACCGCAGAAATGCTGGGGTTGATGCACGGTATTACTCGTGAAGCCCAGGATGAATTTGGTGTCAGATCTCATATGAGAGCCTGGGAAGCAACCAAAGCCGGTCACTTCAAGGATGAGATCATCCCCATGCAGGGGCATGATGATGATGGCAACCTGGCAGTCTTCACCGAAGATCAGACGATCCGTCCTGAAACCACGCTTGAAGGACTGGCTCAACTGAAGCCAGCCTTTAACCCGAAAGGTACAGTCACAGCTGGTACTTCTTCCCAGATTACCGATGGGGCTTCCTGCATGATCGTTATGTCCGCACAGCGTGCTCAGGATCTGGGTCTTCAACCAATGGCCGTGATTCGTTCCATGGCGGTTGCTGGTGTTGATCCGTCCATCATGGGTTATGGACCTGTACCCAGCACCAAAAAAGCACTGGAG
Organism: Endozoicomonas sp. SESOKO3; assembly: GCF_024606255.1. Lineage (NCBI taxonomy): Bacteria > Pseudomonadati > Pseudomonadota > Gammaproteobacteria > Oceanospirillales > Endozoicomonadaceae > Endozoicomonas > Endozoicomonas sp. SESOKO3. The sequence continues at coordinate 11,938 of NZ_JAHHPR010000643.1, read as the reverse complement.
CGTGCAGGCCTGACTATCGATGATATTGATCATGTTGAGCTCAATGAAGCGTTTGCTGCTCAGGCTCTGCCTGTTCTGAAAGACCTGAACCTGCTGGAGAAGATGGACGAGAAGGTGAACCTGAACGGTGGGGCAATAGCTCTGGGTCACCCCTTCGGATGCTCCGGTGCCCGAATCTCCGGTACCCTGCTGAACGTGATGAAGCAAAACAACGGTACGATCGGTGTGGCTACGATGTGTGTAGGACTGGGTCAGGGTATTACTACGGTCTTTGAGCGTCTGTAATACGTCGGCCTTTGCCAGGCGTGCCTGCCTGGCTTATCCTGCCTGAACGTATTTACCCCGGAATGTCATTTCGGGGTATCCTGCTTTTATGTATTTTTATGCAGAGGCTCTACTTCTCTGATGGGGATCTCTGACAAGGTTTGCTTGAGTCGCTTTGTCGACAAAAAAAGCCGGTTTTTTCCCGTGAATAATCATCCTGAAATCTGTCAGGCTTCGCAGTAATTAAATAATCTTTTGATATTCAAGGTAATTATTGCTTATAACCGGGTGGATTAATCATTGTGGCTGTGAAACGATAAATAAGAGGGTCGTTCAAGAAAAAATTGCCATCACTGAAGAGTTTTGCTTGACCGATGTTTTTCTTGACCTTATATATTGAAACAATTTTCAATTCCCGACCTTTCTTGTTTTGGTCGCAGGCAGCACTGAGTGTTTTTAATCTTTTTTCCAGGCTTGTCAGCATAACCGGAACAATGGAGCTGATTACAGGACGTGTAAGGTAGCATGGGTAAATCTCTAGTTATCGTCGAGTCGCCGGCCAAGGCGAAGACTATAAACAAATATCTGGGCAAGGACTTTGTTGTTAAGTCCAGTGTTGGTCACATTCGTGACCTGCCCACCGCGGGTGGCTCCAAGAAGCCTGTGGATCCCAAAGCTCGGGCAAGGGCCGCTGCTGAGACACGTAAGCTATCTCCTGAGCAGAAAATCATCCATAAGAAGCGCAAAGCCAAAGAACAGCTCATTGAAAGAATGGGCATTGACCCTGAAGAAGGGTGGAAAGCCCGTTACGAAATTTTGCCTGGCAAAGAGAAAGTGGTCGATGAGCTTCGACGCCTTGCCGAGTCTGCTGACAAAATCTACCTCGCAACGGATTTGGACCGTGAGGGAGAGGCTATAGCCTGGCATCTTCAGGAGGCCATAGGGGGAGAGCCTGATCGATATCGGCGGGTCGTTTTCAATGAAATTACCAAGAATGCCATCCAGGAAGCCTTCAAGGAGCCGGGTATTCTCAATATTGACCGGGTCAATGCCCAGCAGGCAAGGCGGTTCCTCGACCGCGTAGTGGGTTATATGGTTTCCCCATTGCTCTGGGCGAAAATTGCCCGTGGCCTGTCGGCAGGGCGAGTCCAGTCTGTAGCGGTTAAGTTAATTGTTGAGCGGGAGCGTGAAGTCAGAAGTTTTATCCCGGAAGAGTATTGGGAAGTCTATGCTGACCTGACTACCGGGAGTGGGGAAGTTATTCGCTTCCAAGTCGCCAAAGAAGCCGGTGACGCCTTCAGACCTACCAGTGAGGCCTCCACTGAAGTTGTTCTGGAAAAGCTGAGACGTGCTGATTACCAGCTGACAGAGCGAGAAGATAAGCCGACCCGCAGTCGTCCTTCTGCCCCTTTTATTACCTCAACGCTACAGCAGGCAGCCAGCACCCGTCTTGGATTCAGTGTCAAGAAAACCATGATGATGGCTCAACGCCTCTACGAAGCGGGTCATATTACTTATATGCGTACTGACTCCACCAATCTGAGTCAGGAAGCAGTGGAGAGTGCCCGGGAGTTTATTAATGGTACCTACGGTGCGAAGTATCTGCCAGAGGAGCCAAACCGGTATTCCAGCAAAGAAGGCGCTCAGGAGGCACACGAAGCAATACGTCCTTCCTCTGTGACTGCTCAGCCGGGTTCTATATCCGGACTTGAGAAGGATGCAGAGCGACTCTATGAGCTGATCTGGAGACAATTTGTTGCCTGTCAGATGACGCCCGCGGAGTACCTGAGCACTTCCCTGACGGTCAGAGTGGATGACTTTGATCTGAGGGCGAGAGGCAGAACCCTGAAGTTTGATGGCTACACTCGTGTCATGGCAGCTATTGCCAAGAAGGGTGAAGACATCATTCTGCCCGCCCTGAACAAAGGTGACCCCCTGGATCTGAAAAAACTGGACCCGAAACAACTCTTTACAAAGCCGCCGGCCCGTTTCAGTGAAGCGGCTCTGGTTAAGGAGCTGGAGAAGCGCGGAATTGGAAGACCCTCGACTTATGCTTCCATAATTTCGACCATTCAGGATCGTGGTTATGTATCTCTGAAAAATCGTCGTTTCTATGCCGAGAAAATGGGCGATATTGTCACAGACCGGCTGGTTGAAAATTTCCATGATCTTATGGATTACAACTTTACCGCCAATATGGAGTCAAATCTCGATGTGGTGGCTGAAGGTGGCAAGAACTGGAAGGATCTGCTGGACCATTTCTACAGTGATTTCAGCAACAAGCTGGAGCAGGCTGAAAACGACAGTGATGGCATGCGATCCAATGACCCTTCTCCCACCGACATCAAATGTCCTGAATGTGGCAGGGATATGATGATTCGTACAGCGAGTACTGGCGTCTTCCTGGGCTGTTCCGGTTACTCGCTCCCCCCGAAGGAGCGTTGTAAATGTACGATTAATCTGGTGCCTGGAGAAGAGGTTGAAGATGCTGACGATGAGAATGCTGAAGTTAACGCTTTGCGAGCTATGCATCGTTGTCCCAAGTGTTCTACAGCGATGGAAAGCTATCTGATTGATGAGCAGCGCAAGCTTCATGTCTGTGGTAATAACCCGGACTGCTCCGGCTATGAAGTGGAACAAGGTCAGTTCAAGCTCAAAGGTTATGATGGCCCTGTGCTTGAATGTGACAAATGTGGCTCCGAGATGCAGCTGAAATCGGGACGTTTTGGCAAATACTTTGGTTGCACCAACAGTGAGTGTAAAAACACCCGTAAACTGCTGAAGAGTGGGGAAGCGGCCCCCCCAAAAATGGATCCGGTGCCCATGCCCGAACTTAAGTGTCTGAAAGTGGATGATCACTACATTCTCAGGGACGGTGCCTCCGGACTTTTTCTGGCCGCCAGCCAATTTCCAAAGAATCGTGAGACCCGTGCTCCTCTGGTCAGTGAACTGATCCCTCATCAGGCGGCTATTGATCCTAAATATCATTATCTTCTGGATGCTCCGAGACAGGATGCTGAAGGCAATCCAGCGATAATCCGCTTTAGTCGTAAAACCAAGACTCAGTATGTTATGAGTGAGTCAGAAGGTAAGGCGACGGGGTGGAGTGCTACCTTCCAGGAAGGTAAGTGGGAAGAAAAAGTCACCAGAAAGCGCAAAAAATCCTGATCTGGCCTGTTCAAAAACAAGACCTTCGCGGTGATCCGTGAGGGTCTTTCTATTTGTGAGAATGATTATGTCTGAGCAGTGGCGAGCCTATACCAATAAGAAGTTGCACTATGCCCGTTTACAATTGGGTACTTGGGAAAGAGCAGAACCTTTCGAGCAGGAAGCTTTTCGCGAAGCATTTTTGTTGCATGCTCGTCAGGCATATTTCTCCATGCTGGCAGAGATATTGTCTCCTTATGGTCATCAGTTAAGCCGTCTGATGTCTCTGGAAGAAGCTTACAACTTGGTAAGTGAGCAGGAAGGTGATGTTTCTGAACTCGAGCAGCTAAAACAATTAGAGTTGTCTGACAGCTGGCTGGCAGATTTACTCAAAGCTTATGGCGAAATTTCACTTTTAGACGATGATATACAATCATATTCTAATAAAATCAATACTGCCATGATTGCTTCGGACAGTGCTGGAAGTACAAGAGGTGTTAAAACACCGGAAAGTGCCAAAAGTATTCTTGCTTCCCTCAAGGAATTGGTGGGCCACTTCAGAAATTTCAATCTCGAATGGTGACTTAATCATTTACTGCTCATTCTGCGTTCAACCGTTGGGATCGCCATAGACTGGGGAGTATCTTGTGCCCAGGGAGGGATATAGGTACAAAGTCTTATATAAGCCGGGGTCAACACTCAATGAGCCAGGGGGGGGGCTCTGTAGGTGCGATTCAGACAGGTTTGACAGAGGTACCCTATGACAAAGATCATGCTGTGCTGTTCTGCAGGTATGTCTACCAGTATGCTGGTTAATCATCCTTTCACATTACTCTGCATTGACCTGTTGCATCATGATGCACAATGCTGCATGATTTCCACCTCTTACTCGCTATTTATGGGACGAAATATGGCTGCATCGTTTTTGGAAATTGTGGAACTTCCAACAGGAGAGATTGTTTTGCGACGCAGTGATGAAGAGGGCGAGCCCCTGCTGACCATGAAATTTTCCGGGGAAGCCAAGGAGTATCTTGAAGGAGAGTATCTACAAGTGGCAAAGGTCATGTTTGACGCCGGAATGCGGGAAGTTGCTGAACTGACTCGTCCCCAATCCTCTGAAGAAGAGATTCCTGAGAACAGAGTGCTGCATTGACTCTATCTTCAAGGCAGTGACAGGTTTTCATGCAACCTGCCTGCTGCGAATAGCCAGTCCCTGACACTGTCCATTGCGGGCAGCGCTTTCAAGCTTGATTAGCCACCCTTTATCCAAGTGTCCCAGCCAACTAATGACGGTGTGGCTGGTTCCGGATGCCAGTGCTTTCCGGGTGAGTTCCAGTGTCTGGTGATCATCGTTAGCGCTAAAAATTTGCACCTTGTCATGGTTCAGGTTGCAATTCTTTAACCATTGCAAGGTTCTGGTATCCGATTTGTCTGCCAGAATCAGAGTCAACCAGCGTTCACTGTCACTGGAAAGCTGACTGAGCATTGGTGTCAGGAGTTGTTCGGCCTGCCAGGGTTGTCCTGACAGAATGAGCTCATTAATACTGGGACTGGGAGAGCTTTTATTTTTCTCTGGTAACGTTTTTTTCAGGCTGGAGCGGTTTATGCGAACTGTGTTGCTCTGAAAGCCTGATGTTGAAAAATTGTGCCTTTCACTGCTTGTTCGGTACAGCATGAATCCTTCCTCCTGGCATGGTCCGGTCGCTTTTCGGTGTTCTCACTCAAGTGTACAGGTGCTCATACAACATCCGTTTCAGGATTGATTTCTGATCACCCCGACGCTTAAACCTTCGACCGCGAAAATATCATGAGTGAGATCGACGACAATGGTTTCGAACTCGTCGTTTTCCGGATGGAGTAATACCTTGTTTTTCTGTTTCTCGAATCGTTTAACGGTGACTTCGTCTTCTATCCTGGCGACGACAACCTGACCGTTTCGAACCTCTGTAGTCTTGTGAACGGCCAGCAGGTCACCATCAAGAATCCCGATGTTTTTCATGCTCATCCCTTTGACTCTTAACAAGAAGTCAGCGGCTGGGGTGAAGAAGCCGGGGTTGAGCATCAGGTGGTCTTCGATATGTTCCTGGGCGAGGATCGGGTTACCGGCAGCCACCTGTCCAATGATCGGAAGGCCTTCAGGCTGGCTGTCTGGAATTCGGATACCTCGTGAAGCACCGGGGGTAATTTCGATGGCGCCTTTACGGGCCAGTGCCCTGAGATGTTCTTCTGCCGCATTGGGTGAACGAAAACCGAAGGTCTTGGCGATTTCTGCCCTGGTGGGTGGGAAACCTGTCTCTTCGATATGAGACTTGATCAGGTCCAGTATTTCGGATTGCCGTTTAGTCAGTTTGATCATGGTCACTCAATCTGTTTTTTTATACAGTATCTGTGATTATATACAGTAATATTGCTCTGGCAAGTCATTATGTTAGGTCGGGCCGCGCAGGTCGGGCCGCGCAGGTCGGGCCGCGATGATGAGCAGCAATTGAACTAAGGGCCGTCAATGATGCATGTGGCAAGCTTTACCTTCCTACTGGTGAATGGTTGACCGATATTCGCAAACTGATTCTGTGAGGCTTTTGTTAAAAAAAATCCGGAGGTGATTAATCTCCGGATTTAGCATTGTATTGATTCATGGTTGATTAAAAGTTAACTTCTCACGCAGCGCGTCCCAGGCTTGAAAAGAAACCTCTAATTGAAAAGGAGAATCACGACCAAAAATCCTGACAAATTTAAAATGTTTGTCTCCAATTGATTTTAATATTCTTTCTCTAAGCTTTTTAGCCTCTTCCAAAGAAGACATCGTGAGTGTTAGCTGTATATGATCTGATTTAGTATTCTGAATATCAAACTCCCCATTCGGATTATAGTTCTGTTGTATTAAAGTACTTACACTCCCCATTGGAGTTTGATCGGTTACTTCTTTTTTAGATGTGAATTGATCATCAGACGTATAAACTTTGCTATCAGAACTGTCATCTTCACTATCAGACATATCATAATCGTTAAAAGTTACCAGATTATCAGAGCTCGGTTTTTCAGCAGGGATAATTGTAGGATTATCTTTGCTGTCAGAAATATAAAAATCAGTGGATTCAGAAGTTATTTTATCAATCATTTTATCCCATTCTCTAATTGAAACATATACTTCAATAGAAAAAAAGCTTTTGTTAACTCGAATTAAATTCCCATTTTTTTCACCAATTGATTCTAATACACTTTCTTTAAACTTTTTAGCACTATCCAAAGAAGAAAAACTGACTGTTAAATTAGTATTGTTTGCATCAGCACTTTGAATATCTAAATACCCATTTGGATTATAAAATTTATTTATATAAGTGCTCACATCAACAGTTTCAAAAGTTCTAAAAGACAGATCTTTTATTAGAGATAAGTTTTTTTGTACTTCTTCCTGTTTATTTAAGAACGGGTTATTAGAACTATCATCATCGCTATCAGATATATCATCATCGCTATCAAATATATCATCTTCGCTATCATACATATCAAAAGGGTTGGAACTTGCCAGTTTTTTAGAATTAGAACTCTGTTTTCCAGCGGTGCTGATTACAGGATCACCATCAAACTCCAAAAAGCTGCCATCCTTTATGACCAGCTCAATTAACCGATTACCTTCTTTGTCTACAATGGCAATGTAGCCAGGGCAGTCAAAATCAAAATGAGAAGTTCCAGATACGCACCTTGTTAAAATTTTTGCAACAGTCGCCATCTTACCGCTAGCACCTTCTTCATCAACAGATAATACGATCTTCTGAAGCACCTCCAGATCCTGATCTGCCGGTAGGCCTAGTCTTGTCAGATCTCCTGCTACTATGTCGGTTCCTAATGCCTCACACATTTTCTCGAGTAACTGAGTGTCGCAACTGTCTTCTACTTTTATTTTGGGTAGCGATAGCTGATATTTCGCTTCTTTATAATTTAATTGTTTAGTCAGCTCATTAATCGTTTCAGAATCAAGATTGTTAATCGCTGTGGCACTTTCTTTACGCGGTTTTATTGCGACCAGTTTAAGATCTTCTCCATTCACAGATTTGAATTCCTTGGCGATGGCAGCAAATTTGCTGTTAGAAGCACATTGAACCGTTTCAGTTTTAACCATCATTTTTACGTTGTTAATACGAGTTCCATCTGCGCATAGAAAGCTTTGAGGAGCGGTTTTATCTGGAGAAAAACTATCCTCCCAGACACCCCGGAATTCCATTACATTACCTATTGTCGCTGTAACTTCATTCATGCCATCAAACAAATTTTTAATTTTTCCTTTGGTTTTCTCCTTGACAAAATCTTCTGTGACTTCAGCTACGTTCCATTGATTACTTTCCAGCTTTTGAGTTTGATAACATTCAGAGAGTATTTTTTCTAATTGCTCATCCCTGACATGAAAAGCAGAAGCGATAAAGTTAGCGCAAGAGATTAACTGCTCAGGATGGCCTCCGTAAGGGTTGTCTTTGCTGAATTTACCGAGTTCTTTATGGATTTCAGTTTCCAGCTCTTCAGTCAAGGTTCCTTTGGGGATTCCCAAAATGGATTCCTTTTTGGCATTGTCATCTATGCACGCCAGAAGCATGCCCAAAACCGGAGTCAGGCTGGTAGGAGACGCTACCGTGCTTTTTTTGCCCTCACTGTTCAGAATCCCGAATGAGATTTTATCAATGAGTTTTTTAGCAATATCAGAAGCCTGTAGTGTGGTCCCGGTATGTGTGTCTTGCAGATTAAATGGCTGCGAAGACATTGATATTGATTTGATTGAGTGTCCAATAGGTGTCATAGTCATTTCTCCATTACTTGATAATAATTGATTAGCGTGAATAAACTCACTGCTTCCATGCTTTGTGCTTCCCTGTTTTGCAGCAAGAGCATTGTTTGTAGATTGCCGTAAATTATGGGTTGCCTGATTACTATTAGTTAAGTGTTTGTCGTCGATGAAATCACTAACCGATAAGTTAGTGATGGCAACAATTTGCACCCTGTAATAGTGTTGAGCAATGCTCCGTACCACTGACTCGTTGGGTTAACTCGATGAGGCTTTGCTACTAGTGGCCTTGACAGCTGAGGGTAAGAAACGTAGGTTCTAAACAGTCGTTTATTAATCTTATAAAATTCCCCGGATCATGGCACAACCTTCAACCGTAGAGAGAATTCTGGATTCAGCCGAGCTGCTCTTCGCCGAACATGGCTTCGCAGAAACCTCCTTAAGAACCATTACAAGACAGGCAGGGGTTAACCTGGCTGCAGTGAACTATCACTTTGGCTCTAAAAAAGCGTTGATACAGGCAGTATTTGCGCGTTTTCTGGCTCCCTTTATGGAGGGGCTGAATACCACTCTGGATGAGTGGTCAGATCACAGTGAGCAACCTGATCTTGAAGCTGTGCTTCAGATACTGGTTGACCATATTCTTGCTGTGAAACCCAGAAGGCCGGATGACATCTCTATTTTCATGAAACTCATGGGGCTGGCATTCACCCAGAACCAGGGGCACCTGAAACGTTATCTGACCGAAACCTATGGAACTGTCTTCAGTCGATACTTTGAGTTACTGTTCAGGGCCTGTCCTGACCTTCCGATTGCCGATAAATTCTGGCGTACCTACTTTAGTCTCGGTTCTGCTGTCTTCTCTGTATCCGGTGCTGATGCGCTCCTGTCCATCGCCAAGAGAGACTACGACATTGATGACAATCTTGAGAATATCATGAGAAGAATGGTGCCGTTTATGGCAGCCGGTCTGCGTGCTCATGCCACCCATGATAGTGGCCGATAATGTTTATTCTGCATGCAGGCTCTTAAGCCTGAGGCACTGCGAAGCCAATCAATACGAGATTCAGCTGTGCATATTAATGTTCGAATTGCCTCACAGACTCTGGAGTTGATGCAGGAGGGGGTAGAAACGATCTGTTACTCTGTCTCCACTGCCAGTAAGGGGACAGGTCAGCAGGAAGGTAGCTGGCAGACTCCCCTTGGTCATCATATTATTCGAGCTAAAATAGGTGACGGCCTTCCTCTCAATGCAGTGTTTGTAGGAAGGCGATACACGGGGGAGATTTATTCTCCGGAACTACAACAACAATACTCTGAACGTCGGGACTGGATCTTAAGCCGCATTCTCTGGCTAAGTGGCCTGGAACCCGGTTACAACCGTTTGGGAAATGTCGATACTATGCGACGATATATCTATATCCATGGAGCGCCTGATTCCGCTGTGATGGGCGAGCCGGGTTCAAGAGGCTGCGTAAGGATGCATGGTCATGACATGATTGATTTATTTGACCGGGTTGTTCCGGGAACTACCATTGATATTCTGCCAGAGTAGTCTTATCGCACGCAGTCAGGTCAGGAGAGCGGGAAAAGTATGAATACGCATGGTCAAAACGATGCGAAAAATAATGGTGTTCTGATCATTGACCTTGAAGGTCAGACACTCCAACCCGAAGAGCGGGAATTACTGCTGCATCCTGGCGTTGCTGGCGTATTGTTTTTCGCCAGAAATTTTCAAGATCGCAAACAGTTGTGTGACCTGGTCAGTGACATCAGAAGTATCCGGCAGAATCTGATTCTGATGGTCGATCAGGAAGGTGGCAGGGTGCAGCGTTTCAGGAACGACTTTACCCGTCTGCCGCCGGCAAAACATTACGCCAGATATTTCAATTGTGATCCTCAGAAAGCGCTCGAGTTGATTGAAGATTGCGGTTGGCTTATGGCAGAAGAGCTTCTTTCCTGCGGCCTTGACCTTAGTCTGGCTCCAGTATTGGATTTGAATCTTGGGCTGACCGAAATAGTGGGCGATCGTGCGTTAGGCAGTGAGACTGAAAACGTCATTAAACTGGCCACTGCATGGTGCAGTGGTGTCCATGAATCAGGAATGGCCTGTGTCGGTAAGCATTTTCCCGGCCATGGCAGTGTCAATGAAGACTCTCACCTGACCCTGCCCAGGGACAACCGTTCGTTAAACGCTATCCGGCAGCAAGACATGGTGCCATTCAAAACGTTGATAGAGCAGGGTATAGAAGCGATTATGCCCGCTCACATTGTCTTTTCTGAAGTGGATGATCAGCCTTGTGGTTTTTCTTCAATCTGGTTGAAAGATATTCTTAGAGAGCAGATTGGTTTTAGTGGAGTAGTTATTAGCGACTGTTTGACTATGGAAGGTGCCGCTTCAGCGGGAAGTTATACTCTCCGGGTTGAAAAAGCCTTGAATGCGGGTTGTGATCTCTTGTTACTCAGCAATAGGAAGGGGGTCCGGGAAGTTCTGCCCTGGCTTGAACAGTCTTCTTTCTGTCCGCCTGATTTTTCTTCACTTGAGGCCAGCGGCGGTCGAGCTTTGGAAGAACTGGTTACTCTGGATCGATATTTGAGTTGTAAGGACAGACTGGACTACCTTTCTGAACGATTCAAATGATTGTTCATAATGCGTCATATGCAGTGGGTGTTGTCTTTGGTGTCCATGTTCATTCCTTTCTCTCTTTATTCACCATAACTATCGCTCAACCTCTGAAAATAGCTATGACCCTATGTCGGATAAAAAGCAGCACATTTTCAGTTTTATAACACCATGTGTGACTTTTTCAGGTGTTCCGACAGCGGCAGGACTCATTATCAAAATACTTGGCCAATTGACTTATGACGGTTTCTATCTTGCGGTGGATTCGAACACACTGTGAACGACTGGACATCGCAGGAAAAAGGTGAAGCCAGTATTGTTGAAAATAGTTCCAGATCGCTATATATGGGAAAAATTTGACTGAACGCGAAATCCTAACTTTAATCGCAAAATCTGGTTCTTTTTATAATGCGTTGTTTACATGAGCCTGTATAAATACGCTTTTTTTCCGGTTCTGGCTATTTCCCTTTTGTGCCCGGCACCGACCGCGATTGCGTCGGTACCCATCGACCCGGTTCTGATCCACACCCTTACCCTGGACCCCAATCAGCCACCCATCACACCGCCCACTCTTAACAAGAACCATTGCGCACCACACGGAGCTTTCAGCATTGTCTGGCGTCAGGACGGCAGGTACATGGCGGTGGGGGTAGGTTCAGGTTCAGGGGATCGCAAATGTGGTTATACAGGCCCTGTGCTGATCTTTGATATGACCGACCCTCAGACCCCCCTGTTGGTGAACACTCTTAACGATGCAACAGACTGGATACGAAGCCTGGCCTACCACCCCGACGGCACCCTGCTGGCGGCTGGAGGGGATGACGGAAAAGTCAGACTCTATAATGGCACTCACCCGGCCATGCCTCTGTTTTCTCTGAACGATGCAACAGACTTGATAGCAATCCTGGCTTACCACCCCGACGGAACCCTGCTGGCGGCTGGAGAGGATGACAAAGTCAGAATCTATAATGGCACCCACCCGGCCATACCTCTGTACACCCTGGACGATGCAACAGACTGGGTACAAAGCCTGGCCTACCACCCCGACGGCACCCTGCTGGCGGCTGGAGCGGATGACAGAAAAGTCAGAATCTATAATGGCACCCACCCGGCCATGCCTCTGTTTTCTC
>NZ_JAHHPR010000642.1:0-4764 GCF_024606255.1 Endozoicomonas sp. SESOKO3 | reverse complement strand
TAGCGAGGACGGCAGAAAATTGAGGATAAAAATTCGGTTTTGTGAGGAGAATAGCAAGCTATTTGACGAACAAAAGTGGATTTTTAGACCAATTTGCTGTCGCCGCAGCTATTCTCGGTCAGGCTCCTCAGGATCTCTGCACCCGTCCTGGTTCAGGACCCTTGGAATTGTTCAAGACATAAGGTTACGGAATTCACATGCTGGATCCCAAATACGTTCGCAGCAACCTCAATGAAGTGGCTGCCTTGCTTCGTAAAAAGCATTTCGAGCTGGATGTAGAACGACTGAACGCTCTGGAAGAGCGTCGCAAGTCCCTGCAGATTCACACCGAACAGCTTCAGAGCGAACGTAAGTCCGGGTCGAAGGAGTTCGGCAAGATTAAATCCCGGGGCGGTGATATCTCCGAACTCAAAGCGCGTATGGACCAGCTTTCTGTCGAGGTGAGAGAATCTGAACAAGAACTGTCAGCTTTGCAGGCAGAACTGAATGACTTGTTGCTGGGGATTCCCAACCTGCCCCATGAGTCGGTACCGGAAGGTGCTGATGAAGAAGACAATGTCGAAGTGCGTCGTTGGGGTACCCCGACGGATTTCCAGTTTGAGATCAAGGATCACGTGGATCTGGGTGAGCCTCTGGGTCTGGATTTTGAAACCGGCACCAAACTCTCTGGCGCACGCTTTACACTGATGCGTGGTGGCATTGCCCGACTGCATCGTGCCCTGGCTCAGTTTATGCTGGATGTGCAGGTTGAAGAACACGGCTATGAAGAGGTGAATACCCCGGCCCTGGTGCATGACACCGCTCTGCTGGGTACTGGTCAGCTGCCAAAATTCAGTGATGATCTGTTCAAAACGGAATGTGCTGAAGCTGAGAAACCCTTCTACCTGATTCCAACGTCTGAAGTGACCTTGACCAACGTAGTGCGTGAAAGCATTCTGGATACAGCTGAACTGCCACTGAAACTGACGGCTCATTCCTGCTGCTTCCGCAGCGAAGCAGGTAGCCATGGTCGTGATACCCGTGGTCTGATTCGCCAGCATCAGTTTGAAAAAGTGGAAATGGTTCAGGTGGTGCATCCGGAGAAGTCTTTTGAGGCACTGGAAGAGATGACCGGTCACGCTGAGGCTATTCTCCGGAAGCTGGGTCTGCCTTATCGTGTTGTCGCGCTCTGCGGTGGTGATCTTGGCTTTGGTGCTACCAAAACTTATGATCTGGAAGTGTGGCTGCCAGGTCAGGGCAAGTACCGTGAAATTTCTTCTGTCAGTAACTGTCTGGACTTCCAGGCTCGCCGTATGCTGGCCCGTTTCCGTAATCCGGAAACCGGCAAGCCGGAATTGCTGCATACCCTGAATGGTTCAGGTCTTGCGGTAGGCAGAACGCTGGTGGCTGTTCTGGAAAATTATCAGAATGAAGATGGTTCCATTAGAATTCCCCAAGTGCTTCAGCCTTACATGGGCGCGGTCACCGTTCTGGCCCGGTAATTCTCTTTGGGAACTGGCTTGGTTCAGAGCACCTTCAGGTGCTCTGGGTCGCGGGCTCCGAAACCAGGTTTTTCAACCAGCGTCTTGAGAATACCCGCAGGAGCACCATCAGGGCCTTGGACAGCTCTTCAAACAGACTGAAAATAAACACCAGATACAAGGGCAGTCCCCAGTATGCGGCGAGCCAGGCCATGGGGATACCAATCCCCCACATGGCAAAGGTGCTGATGATAGCGGTGGCTCTGACATCTCCCCCACTTCTCAGCAGGCCGATAATCCCCATCAGGTTGATTACCCGGATACACAAGCCAACACTGGCTACGATCATAGCCTCCTGGGCCATGGTCATGGTGGAGCCTTCAAACTTTCCGAACAGGGTCACCACATCCGTCCGGAAAACGATCAACAGAGTACCAATAACCAGCGCAATAAAGGGTGACATGATTAGCATGATCCAGCCTTGTCGCCAGGCTTTCTCAAAATGCCGGGCTCCCAATTCCTGACCCAGAATGATTGAGCCCCCCACACCGAATCCGATAAACAGTGAAATCAGGATGGCCTCAATGGAGGAGATGGCTGACATGATAGCTAATTCATTCACCCCAATACTGGCGTAGATGATGCTGTATATGATAAGGCCAAAAGCCCAGGAGCCATCCTGAAGTGCTATGGGAACACTGACTTTGAAATAGCGAACCAGTTCCGTCTTTTTCATACCCAGTTCAGCATCCCGTTTTTCGGGAATAAGATGGCTTCTGAATTGTTTGATGTACCTGAGTAGAAGGGCGGTCTGGAGAAATCTGGACAAGGTCGTCCCCCAGGCTGATCCGGCAACGCCCAGTTCCGGAAATCCAAAGTGGCCAAAAATCAGCACGTAGTTCAGGAAGACATTCACCAGAATGGCATAAAAGCCAATTCGGGTAGGTGTTCTGGCATCGCCAGACGCTCTCATTGCGGCTTCCAGAGGTACGACAATCGCCGTGCAGATAATGGAAGGAGCGGTAATCAGCAGGTATTCAATGGCCAGCCGGGTCAATTCCGGGTCTCCGGTTGAAAGGCCAATCACCACATCAGGCAACAGTATGTAGAAAGCTACGAAAGGTATCGTGACGAATACCGAGGTTAGTAGCGACTGTACCAGAGTTCTTCGCAAGCCCGCAGTATCGCCTGAGCCTATAAACTGGGAGGCCAGAATACTCATACCGCTACCCAGAGAGGCAGTCAGAATCAGGTTAAAGAAAAAGATTCGGTTACCCAGACCCACCGCTGCAACGGCCGTTTCACCCAGCTGGCCGACCATCAAAATATCGATGAGCCCGAGCACGGAAAACATCATGGATTGCAGGGAAACAGGCAGAGCGAGGTGCCAGAGTTTACGGAAAAACTCCCTGTCCGCACTAACACTCACTGAAGCGGATTTATTCATGCGGTTCCTGATAAAGAGGGTATGAGACTGTTCGGGATTCAGTCTTGAGTTATTCGGCGTAGATTATACGAACTAAAGTACTGCTCATCTGCCAGGGAATACCGAAACTACAGGGGGCATTGAGCTTTAAGGCTTTTAGAGTGCAGAGTGCTGAAAGAGCATAAGAGCATGTTAGAACTGTTCTGCTTTCTGGATGGAATAAGCATCAAATTTATTCTTATCAGAGCGAAAGTATTCACTGGTATAATAACGCCGGACAATGAGAGAGGAATGGGTTCAGGTTCGGTTGAGCCGCTCAGGAACCGTTTCCCGTGAACAATAATGATAACTGTAAGAGAGTCGTCCGAGTGGATTATTTGCCATTATTCCTCGAAGTTCGTGATCGTCCCTGTCTGTTGGTTGGGGGAGGGGACATCGCGTTGCGTAAAGCCAGGCTGCTGTCTGATGCGGGGGCAATGATTCAACTGGTAGCTCCCGAGATTCACCCGGACTTGATGACTTTGATCAATGCCGGAGATCATCACGTTCGGCAGAAAGTCTTTGAACCTTCTGATCTGGACGGCGTTTGTCTTGTTATTGCTGCCACTGATGAGCCTCAAGTGAACTCAGAAGTCGCCCGGCAGGCCAAGCTGCAAAACCTGTTCGTCAACGTAGTCGATGACGCCCAATCCGGTAATGCCGTGATGCCTTCTATTGTTGATCGCTCTCCTGTTATGGTGGCTTTCTCAACGGGAGGCAAAGCACCTGTCCTGGCCCGTATGTTGCGGCAGCAGTTGGAAGCCATTTTGCCGGCTGGCTATGGTCGGCTGGCTGAAATGGCCGGCCAGTTTCGTTCAAAGGTCTCTCAGAAGTTCAGCCGTATCAATGATCGCAGGTATTTCTGGGAGCGTGTGTTGACCGGGAATGCTGCTGAAAAAGCCATTTCCGGTGATGTAGAAGCAGCCCGATGTTTAATGGAAGAAGCACTGGCCTGCTCTGAGCCGGTGACGACAGGAGAAGTCTATCTCGTCGGTGGTGGGCCGGGTGACCCGGACTTGCTGACCTTCAAAGCACTGAGATTGATGCAGCAGGCTGATGTCGTGTTGCATGACCGACTGGTTTCGGAACAAGTGTTGTCACTTTGTCGCCGGGATGCGGATTACATTTATGTGGGCAAGAAGCGTGACCGGCACACCCGCCCTCAGGAAGAAATTAACCAGTTACTGGTCGATCTGGCCAAAGAAGGTAAGCGGGTGTTGCGTCTGAAAGGGGGAGATCCGTTTATTTTTGGTCGGGGAGGTGAAGAGATTGACACCCTGGCTGAAGAGAATATTCCTTTTCAGGTGGTGCCGGGTATTACCGCTGCATCCGGTTGTGCCAGTTATGCCGGCATTCCTCTGACCCACCGGGATCATGCTCAGTCTGTACGCTTTGTAACCGGTCATCTTAAAGACGACAGCTATGACCTGAACTGGCACGAAATGGCTGACCCTTCCCAGACTCTGGTGTTTTACATGGGGCTGATGGGGTTGCCAAGAATCTGTGAAGAGTTGCATAAACACGGGCGTAGTCCAGACACACCCATTGCTCTGATTGAGAAGGGAACCACTCAGAAACAAAGGGTATTCACCGGGTCTCTAGAGACCATCAGCAGTATTGTTGAAGGGAACGCTGTAACGGCTCCTACCCTGATAATTGTTGGTGATGTGGTACAGCTCCACGACAAGTTGAAATGGTTTAATCCAGAAACTAATTAAACTGCTTACTTGCAGCCTGTCGGACTTAAGGCTGTCCTACTGCGGTTGCAATAAATTGGTCTAAAAATTCCTGCTTCTTCGTCAAATAGCTCGCTATTCTCCTCAGAAGCAGAAATTTTTA
>NZ_JAHHPR010000641.1:0-2284 GCF_024606255.1 Endozoicomonas sp. SESOKO3 | reverse complement strand
TGTAGACGTATTAAAAAGAAAGCAAATATAAGCTAGAGGTCAATAATTTCAGGGGGTTTCATGATTTTTCCTTGCCGGGTCTCACGACACGGGTTTCTCCGAGTTTCTTCTTTTGGTTACGCGGCATCAAACCTAACTAGCTGACCTGCCTTATCCAGTTTCTCATGCAAGCTACCAGGACTCAGTTCAAAACCATTAGGCCAGCACAAAGCGCCAAACTCAAGGAAAAAACGGCAAAAATACTGTGAACTCTCCAAGGGTAATGTCATAGCTGTTTTTTTAGACAACAACGGAGAAAAATCCATCACTCCGTGGGAACCATCAGAAAAAGAAAGTCGAATTTCTTTATCGTATAACCACTCAGCTTTTATCAATTTAATCATAATCAGCTCCCGGAATACGCTCTAGCGGCTGAAGCTCCAATGCTTTTTGCCAGTTATCAAATAGTGCTGTTTTATGGTCACCACACTAGTCAGATACCAATCTTGCGGCCTTCTTTGGAAGATGACCCTTGAGAACTGCACCATCATTAATACACACCAAAGCCTCGTGACCTTGTTACTCAACATGGATATGTGGTGGTGGATGATCATCATGATACATTCTGATGTAAATTCCAAAAAAAGAAGAGATCACAGGCATCACAATTACCATCAGCTTAAAGCTTATATCACTGCCTCCAAAGCCAGATTGGTCAACTGTGGGGGGGCTTACAACTCCACACAATGATAGAAATGGCCCAATCTCCTTATTGAACCCCCTCCTAACCTGTTACTATTCCGGATTGTATAAAGCAACCTATTTGCCAGGTATCAAGTATCAAGACCTGACCCCGGTTTCGGTAGTTCGGTAGTAGTAGAAGGGTCATATATGGACATTATATGGACTTTTTCTTTTGTTTAACCTATCCTTGAAATGTTATTTTTTTAACACTGAGGAAAATAGATGAGCGTATCACCCTTACCCCGTACCAAAACGGTATCGACGTTTAAAAAAGAATTAGCTTCTATGGATGTATCTGAGCCTGTAGTCGTTACACAAAATGGGGAACCTTTATATGTAGTTCAAGACCCCGTACAGTTTGAGATGCAACAGGAACAAATGGCTCTATTAAAATTGTTGTCATTTGCTGAAAAGGATGTTCGGGAAGGTCGAACCGTATCTTCTTCAGAACTTCTGGCTGGATTGGAAGGGCTTCTTGACAATGAAGTTTGAGTATTCACTCGCTTTCCAATGCCAGCTTCATGACAGGTTTTACTATTTATCCCGACACATCGGACAGGAAGCGGCTGGCGAGCTTCTTAATGGCTTCATTACTGGATTTGAGAAAAGAATCATTGAACATCCCCGAAGTTCTCCATTATGTTTGGAGGCGTCAGAAATGGGGTTCACAACGTATCACGACTATGTTGATGAAAAGCTCCAATTGCGAGCGATCTTTCGATTTTCTGAGACAGAGGACATGGTATACCCATTGCTATTTTTGAGTACCAAACAAAGCATCCGACAAGCTTTAATACAGCATTGTCTACGACAATAGCCAGAATTCCCCAAAAGCCTAAATAACATTAACAGAAAGATTTTCGGGAATTATCAGGGTGAAATCATTTCAAGACCACCTTATCGAAAGTGAAATTAAAGAAATTATCGAAGGCGCATTTAACGACCATTTTAAAATGGGATTCAGTAGCAAGGATTCGTTTAGCGTTTCGTCAAAAGGTAGTGTTCACGCCAAAGGATCATCTAAAGAAGCTGGCGAAGTTTCCAATATCGTTTTTAAAAGTGCGAAAGGAAGCAATTTTAAAGCCCAAATTGAGAGCCTTTGGAATACTAGCAAAGATGTTTCTACTTTCGTGAAAAAGATCAATCAGGAAATCGATTCAAATACTGCTTTCGTGAAAGCGAATAGTTCAGATAAGAAAAGTGTCAGTAAGATAAACAAAAAGATCGAGACCTATCAGAAGATTGTTAGCTCTATCGAAAGGCTTGGCAAGAAAAAATAGAGCTGGGCTTTCGTCAGTAAAGTTCACCTCGACAATGTTGACTCGTTCCCACGCTCCAGCTTGGCAATGCATACCCATATCTGAAAACGGGCTTTACAACTTGAGATGTCGTATGGATTCAACATGGGAGCCACTATTTTGCCACACGTGAGAACGACCCAAAGAGCCCTAAAAACAGAACAGAGTCAAACGATGTCAACAATCAAGACCTGATCCCTTTTTTCCAGATAGCTCGGCTTGCGCAGAGCAAGCCCATAAATTATCATTCTTTCCGTCTCTTG
>NZ_JAHHPR010000640.1:0-1789 GCF_024606255.1 Endozoicomonas sp. SESOKO3 | reverse complement strand
TGATTCAGGAAGCTGTGCAGAACAGTTTCAGAGAGTTTCCATCCAATCGACTTTCACGGGAACAGTTAGCCCGGCAACTCAGTTTTATTCTTTTGGAAATGCAGGAGCGTTTTCTTCGTGGCAAGGCGCTTCGTTCTCTCAGCCACAAGGTAGACCGGCAAAAGCAGAACCCGGAGATTGCCAGAGACCCGGCATTTTCAATCTACCTGTCCATGATGACTAAGGCCTTTAACAATCATCCCACCCTATGGCATACAGACGGCAAACGTCGTCACTATCAGGAAGACCTCTCCGCGCTGTTTATGAAAGCCGCTGATCGTGAAGATTATGGCAATGAGTGGTACCAGCAGATTCGCAGAATTCTGGATGGTGAAAAGCCGGTACCTGTTACATCACCGCCACCCGTTCAGATACCGGTCATGCATTACTCCCCGGATGAAAGTAAAGAGGAAAGCTGGTTTCAATTCATTTTATACAGAGCAATGCTTGGGATGGGCGCTTCGCTTGGCGTGATATCCGCCGGCGTGTTTTGTATGGTGATCTCTCAATATGAAACAGAACCAGCCAGGCAGATGCGGCTGCAGCGGGAGAAGCTGCAAAGAAAGTTAGGCAATGCACTGAACCGACCCGGGCGGAATGATCCGCAGGGAAGGGACTG
The DNA here is from genome assembly GCF_024606255.1 of Endozoicomonas sp. SESOKO3. NCBI lineage: Bacteria > Pseudomonadati > Pseudomonadota > Gammaproteobacteria > Oceanospirillales > Endozoicomonadaceae > Endozoicomonas > Endozoicomonas sp. SESOKO3. Next base: position 1,131 of record NZ_JAHHPR010000640.1, on the reverse strand, counting down.
GAAACCCACCAAATGGGACAGGGAGCAGATCAAAAGAGCTACGGAAGGCTTTGATGAAAAGGTAATTAAAAATGTGTTGATGCAGGCCGGGGTTCTGAATCCTCTTACTTGTAACATGGATTTGGCTGATATCTACATGCAGATATCGCTCACAGAGCTATACAGCCATTTGCGGCAAGAACGCTATATCTGGACAGCAGAAGATGAAAGACGCCGAAGAAGGCAGCAGGAAGAGGAAGAGGAAGAAAGATACTGGGCAGAGACAGAAACGACCCATCAACAAGGCGGAGTGGGGGGGGGGCATTCGGCGGCTTCACCTACAATTTTTCAAGCAGCGATGGCGGCAGTGGTTCTACCAGCTTTGGTACCTCGACTACAGGAGATGTTCAGAATCGGAGTGCCGACTGGTTCTGAAATTATTCATATGTCTGATTCCGCGCCTGTGGGCCCGGCAGTGTTCCCACCTGCCTGCCGGGCACTTTAGAACCTGAATACAAACTCAACAACTGTTTATCGCTTTCTCTGTCCCTGCCAATTGATTGCCCTATGCTTCCTGAATTTGTTAAGACATTGGAGTGTCGTATGGTTATTTATCGAATTATCTGGTCTGTGCTGATCAGTTTGATGCTGGTGTCTTCCTGTTGGAGCAGTGTTGAGTCAGCTGATCAGAAAGCTGTCAGGAATGCCAGGGACAATATCAACAGACTCTATTTTGATTACGTCTTTGCTGAAGAAAATGAGAGGTTGTTAAGAGCCATTATGGTTTCAGTTCGGAGAATCTATGACCGCTGCGAGCTGGACCATTGGCTGACAGCTGACTCTGGATCGGGCAACCAGACAGAAGTTCGACAGCAGCTCCTCACCAGACTCGTCCAGCAGGCCACCCGGCATGCTATTGCGAATGTCATGGCCAGCGATGAGCCCGATGGCAGTGATCGTTCCATGTTTCATCTCCTGCAGGCATTGAGCACTGCTCCTGCCATGCACGAATCCCGGGTTGTTGCTCATTGGTCCCAAACCCGGCCTGTGATGCTTCAGGGTGTCGTGGCTGAAGATCGAATGGACTCCATGGAGGAGCTGATTCAGGAAGCTGTGCAGAACAGTTTCAGAGAGTTTCCATCCAATCGACTT
>NZ_JAHHPR010000639.1:0-2876 GCF_024606255.1 Endozoicomonas sp. SESOKO3 | reverse complement strand
TATTGTAGTGGCTCAATAAATTAAACTGCTCTTCTCTCGATACGCTTGAGTGAGCGATCGAACAGATCAATAACAAGTATGAGAATAGCGGTATTAGATTACCGGATGTTTTCATTATTCATATCCTTAACTCGAGTAACTGTTTTATTGTCAGAAAACGACAAATCGGATCTTCCCGAAAAACTATTAACCTGCTTGTTTGTCGTTGTAAAAAAATGACCAGCACACGCAGGAATAAGTCATAAGTCCATAGAACTTTTTTGTTTTAATGAGGCTTTATAGTGCAGCAATGTAATTTTCGCCATCATTATTTGGCGATTTATAAGATAAAATCTAATTAGCCGTTGCTTGCATCTCATTCATTGTTAATTAAACAAGGTGTACAAGTAATCCAAAGGAACATAAAACTTCTTCCACTGGTTATGGGCGGTTTCGGAAAAACTGTCTTCAAGTGAGTAGCCATACACTATGTTGTTTGAAAAGCCATTGATCAGAGCGATAGCCAAGGCAGGAGCCAGGGTAATAGCGATGTTTCTCAATAAACGGTTTGAGTCTAGCTCTAAGTTTTGTTTTAACAGAAGTATCAGGACTCCGAATCCGACTCCGAATCCGACTCCAGCTCCGACTAAAGCTCCAGACAGGACTTCGTCTTCAACTCCGGATAAAAATTCAGTTTTACTGAGTGAGAAGACCATATAACCTGCTACGGCTGTGGACAATGCTAAGTCAAAGATCCCAACAAAGAAGGCTCCGGCTGAGGCTGTGGCCATTGACCCCGCTAAGGTTTCTGCTCCTGCTTGTAGCTCGACTGCATGGGCACTGCCTGAATGAGATGCTGAAAAATGGCTCACGGGCAGTACTAACTCTATCAATGAAGCAAGCGCAAGATAAGCATAGATTGCCTTATCCGTTGAAGAGCCTGTGGCGAGAAACTTGTTATAAAGCATTGCCCCGAACATCACGCATGTGATTGATTTCAATACGGCATATTCACGACAGGTATAATTTACAGGTTGGATTGAAGGTCTGTCAGGATACCTTAAAGCTTGTATGGTGATAGCTCCGGCTACCGTTCTTGCCACCATTTCATGGGTAAAATAAGCCGCAGTTATTATGGGTATAAAACCAGGGTCGCATTTTGTATATGCTCGATAACCAATGTATGCGGTTCCAACATATCGAAGTGGTCGCCACCATTGCAGCTCAGGGGACGAAGGTGATACTTGTCCTGCTATTGCAGCCTCAGTGGAAGTGATGACGGCTGCGAGTTGATTACAGAAAGAAGATTTGAATTCTTGTAATTCATTTCTCTCTGGGCCATTCAGACCAAAGCGAGCTGCAAGGGAAGAGACCAGCTCAGGTGATTTGCAGATGCCGTACCAGAATCCGTAATTGATCACGGTGGAAACGGCTAGCACGGAACCACTGGTGACCAGTTTCAGACTGTCTTCAACTAACGATGCATTATTGTAGTGACTTAATAAGTTGAATTGTTCTTCTTTCGATATACCTGAATGAGCCACCGAACAGATAATTAACAAGCACAAGAACAGCGGCATTAATTTAGGAATGTTTTCATTGCTTGTGTCTTTAATTCGGGCAACTAATTTCTTGGTCAGTAAATGACGAACCGAATCTTCCCGAACCGGGAGTAGTTTGTTTTTTGTAACTGTAAAATCATGACCAGCGCACATAGGAGTCTCTCATTCGGTCCGGGTTCTTTGAGTCTTGCTGCTGCCAAGAGACGATATAGTACAGCAACGGAACTTTCGCCATTTACCGGAAGTGTTGAATAAGCTCAAAGCCTTGCGCCTGTGAAGGATGTCAGGGCGTCTTGTCAATTAAACAAGGTATACAAGTAATCCAAAGGAGCGTGAAATTTCTTCCATTGGTTACGGGTTGTTTCGGTGAAACTCTCTTCCAGTGAGTAGCCATACACCGCATTGTCTGAAAAGCCATTGATCAAGGCGAGCGCCAATGCAGGAGCCAGGGTAAGAGCAACATTATTCAATAAATGGTTTGAGTCGAGTTTTGAGTGTTGTTGCCACAGAAGGTACATAACTCCCGATCCGGCTATCGATCCGGTGATCATTCCAACGACGGACCATAGTTCAGTTCTGGCAGGAGTCAGACGCATAGCCACGAACATGGGTACTGCGAATTGACCCGAGAATAATGAATTTGGTGATTGCGCAGAATCTACGGCTCCGACTACGGCTGTGGCCCATGACCCAGCTATGGTTCCCGTTCCGGCTAAGACTTCTGCTGCCGTTGCTGTCTCAACTCTAATATCATCGTCTGAAATTTGTTTTAAGAGATAACTTATTAATAATATTCCGTCTGTCAATACGCTGGATACAATGTGACCAAAAGCTGCTTTTCCCGGCGAGAAACCTCTGGCGATCATTTTTTCATGGACTATTGTTCCGACCATCATGCCAGCAATAAATGACAATATGTTATATTCAGCGCGGGCATAGTCAAAAGGTGCGATTGTACTTTCATTCTGATACCTTAAACCCCCGACAGCGGTGGCTGTAGCTACTGTTCTTGCCACTACCTCATGGGTAAAGTAAGCCGTAGTCCTTATGGGTATAAGATAAGGATCACGATGAGTGTATGCTTCATAAGCACTGTAGGCTGTTCCTACAAATCGCATTGGCTGCCACCAAGGTGTCTCAAGGGGCCAGGGTGATACGCGACCGGCTAAAGCAACCTCGGTGGAGGTGATAACGGCAGCGAGTTGATTACAAAAAGATGATTTGACCTCTTGTAACTCATTTTGATCTGTGACAGACAGGTCATAGCGACCGGAAAGGGTAGCGACCAGCCCCGTTGTTTTGCAGATGCCGTACCAGAGTCCGTAATTGATCACG
>NZ_JAHHPR010000638.1:0-1638 GCF_024606255.1 Endozoicomonas sp. SESOKO3 | reverse complement strand
GGATCGTTGTGATGTTCCGGCAGGCCACCAAAAACAGCCCGAATCCATGGGCTGTACTGATCGACGTCAGGCAGCATGACAACAACATCTCTGGGCGTGAGATCAGGATTCAGCTCAAACAGTCTGAGTAGTTGGTCATGCAGAACTTCCAATTCTCTGAGCGCGCTGTGGCAGTCATGGAAAACCAGAGATGGATCGTCAGAGGCAATAGTGACCGGACTTTCCATACTTCTGTCGGTCAGATTCAGGATATCTTTTTGAATCCGGTGCAGCAGGGAGTCTTCCTGACCATCCACAAAGGCAGTGATTTCTGTGGCATCCAAATCATGTAGCTGGTGCATATAATCTCTGCCCAGCTTACCCATTGAGGCTAACAGAGCGTTACTTTGCTCATCAACCAGAGACTCGAAAAGGTCGGTCTGTTGTGAGGAGCCATCACCGGCTTGAGTCGTCGACTGGCTGGCGTGTTTATTAAAGAGCCGTGCAGCCAGTTTAGCCAGATATTTAGGGTCTTTCTCGTCTCCCCAATAGTATTGGCAGGGGTTGCAGACCATTAGATGGACATCGGTTTGCTGACCCAGTGCTTTCAGGGTTCTCACAAAATGCGGGGGGAGTGCAGAAATCCCAAAAACAAACAATCTGCGGGGCAACGACCGTTTATCAAGAGGTTGTTGATGAGAGTTATTCTCCAATGCACTCAGAAAACGGTGATGCATATTGGCCCGGTGCCAGTGAGGCTGGCCGGCTTCGGATGTTCTGGAGACTAGCGCCCGCCAGAGCACAGGCTGCCAGAGCTGATCTCTTGCTGTCTCATCCTTTCCCTGTTCCCAATCGGCAATCCATTCCGGACGATAAACCAGGTATTGGTCAAAAATATCAGCGACCTTGCCGGCCAGCTGGTAACAGCGCACGGTGTCGTTATCATCAGCCAAATAGTGTCTAAGAGACTTGAAGGCCTCTTCATGGATATTGAAAAACGATCCCAGCAAAGCCTTGATGAGAGCAAGAGCTGCATTCTTGAAGCTCAGAACCTGATGGACAAAATGGCCGCCCTACGGGGAAAGCTGAACATTAAGGAAGGTGCAGGTCGTCGCTACCTTCAGAAAATCAAGCCCGACGAAGCCAGTCTGAAAACGGCCGAGAAGGACATTGCCAACCAATACACGGGAAAAAGCAGCAACCCGAAACAGAAGAAAAAGAGGCATAAGAACCTGATGAATGCCCTGCACAGACATGGCAGAGCCTGACACAGAACATTGACAGATCGCCAGAACCACCTGAAATTGTTGGATTTTTATCTCGAAACCTCTTTACCCCTCCATTTATGTTGACATAGCCCGCCAGAACATGAAGAGTTAGAACCATCATTGATACAGGCTGATTCTCCTCTCGTGTTCACCATTTATCACTCTAACCAGCTTGACCTGCTCAAAGACCTGCTGATTGACCTGATACAGCGGGAGCCACTTCCTAACCCGCTGGAAGATGAACAGATTCTTGTTCAGAGCCCCGGCATGGCTCAGTGGCTGCGGCAGGAGCTGGCACAGTCCATGGGCATTGCGGCATCGCTCAACTTTCCACTGCCAGCCAGTTTTCTCTGGGACATGTTCGTCAAGGTGTTGCCGGATGTCCCTAAAC
>NZ_JAHHPR010000637.1:0-1604 GCF_024606255.1 Endozoicomonas sp. SESOKO3 | reverse complement strand
AAGGAAAATGCTCTATAGCACTCAGGAGAAAGCGCCCCACCCCAGGTATCAAAGATCTGGACGGCCTGAGCTCCTGCTTTAATCTGGGCATTCAGATAATGTGTCACAGAGTCTGCCAATACATCCAGTAATTGAGACAACATCTGGGGTTGATCAAACATCATCGCTTTTATACGACGAAAATCTTTACTGCTCCCCCCCTCAACCATGTAGGTAGCCAGAGTCCACGGACTGCCGGAAAAACCAATCAGAGGCACACGACCATTGAGCTCGGAGCGGATAGTGCGTAACGCATCCATGACATAGCCCAGATCCTTTTCGGGATCCGGAACAGACAGTGCTTCAACATCGCTCGCTGTTCGAATGGGCTTTTTAAACCTCGGGCCTTCTCCCGTCTCAAAATACAACCCCAAGCCCATTGCATCCGGGATGGTGAGGATATCTGAAAAAAGAATGGCCGCATCCAGGTCGAAACGCACCAGTGGCTGAATGGTTACTTCACAAGCCAGCTCAGGATTCATACAAAGCGACATAAAATCACCCGCTTTGCTCCTAAGCTCCCGATATTCAGGCAAATAACGTCCAGCCTGACGCATCATCCATACGGGGGTGACATCAACAGGCTCTCTCAGCAGAGCCCTCAGTAAGCGATCATTTTTCAGCTCGGTCATGGGGTTTCCAGAATTCAGGAACAATGCAATAAGCCGTAAGAAGATCCGGGCAAGCGCTTAGAGTCTGCCCAAACCGAAAAAGCTACGATGTTAGAAAATAAAAGGGGGAGAATACTCATTTCCCCCCCCTAATGACAATCTTCCACTGCTCGAGAACATTCATCCTGATAAGCTCTCTGCAGGATCAAACATCCAGATAGTCCATAATGCCCTCAGCCGCCTGACGACCTTCCCAAATCGCTGTAACCACCAGATCAGAACCACGAACCATATCCCCACCGGCGAAAACTTTAGGATTGGAAGTCTGAAACTTATACCTGGCCTGCTCAGGCGCAACGACTCCACCCCACTCATTCAGTTGAATATCATGGGACCCGAACCAGTCAGCAGGACTTGGACGAAATCCAAAAGCAATCAATACCGCGTCGGCTTCTAATATTTCCTCACTGCCCGGAACCGGCTCAGGACGACGACGCCCTTGCTCATCAGGCTCACCCAGCTTGGTGGTGATAACTTTGACACCTTCTACCTTACCGTTACCGACAATCTCAACAGGCTGACGATTGAACAGGAACTTGACACCTTCCTGTCTGGCATTAGCGACTTCACGTCGCGAGCCCGGCATATTCTCTTCATCACGGCGATAGGCACAAGCGACCGACTCAGCCCCCTGACGGATGGAAGTACGGTTACAGTCCATGGCCGTGTCACCGCCACCGAGAACCACGACACGTTTTCCTTTCATGCCGATGAAATCAGACGCTTTTTTTTCAAAACCCAGGTTGCGATTCACGCTGGAAATCAGGAATGGCAGAGCATCATGAACGCCAGGAAGGTCTTCACCCGGGAACCCCCCTTTCATGTAGGTGTAGGTTCCCATGCCCATAAATACGGCATCGTATTCTGCCATCAGATCTTCCATCAGGACATCTT
>NZ_JAHHPR010000636.1:0-1978 GCF_024606255.1 Endozoicomonas sp. SESOKO3 | reverse complement strand
GCCCGCGCCTGGTTTAAGCTGACTCACAGAGACATGGGGCCCAGAGCACGCTACCTGGGTCCGGAAGTGCCCAGCGAAGTGATGATCTGGCAAGACCCCGTTCCACCTGTTGATCATGAACTGGTGGATAAAGATGATCAGGAGGCACTTAAGCAGCAGATTCTCGATTCGACCCTCTCCATCCGCGAACTGGTATCAACCGCCTGGGCTTCTGCCTCAACCTTCAGAGGTTCGGATATGCGTGGAGGTGCCAATGGCGCTCGAATCCGACTTGAGCCGCAGAAAAACTGGGCGGTTAATAGACCAGAACAACTCTCACGTGTTCTGCAGCAACTTGAAGATATCCAGCAAGCGTTCAATGGCTCTCAATCAGGTAATAAAAAGATTTCCCTGGCCGACCTGATTGTTCTGGGCGGTTGTGCAGCCATTGAACAGTCTGCTAAAAATGCTGGCCACGATATTGAACTGGTATTCACCCCTGGTCGTATGGATGCTTTACAGCAGCAAACGGATGTTCAGAGCTTTCGGCTACTGGAGCCCATGACAGACGGCTTCAGAAACTATCAGAAAAAAACCACAGATGTACCTGTTGAAGCACTTTTAATCGACAAGGCTCAGCTGTTGACCCTGACCATTCCTGAAATGACGGTGCTTATTGGAGGCATGCGTGTTCTCAATACCAACAGTGACCAGAGTCAGCATGGGGTTTTTACCTCTAAAACAGATGCACTGACCAATGATTTCTTCATCAATCTGCTGAATATGAATACTGAGTGGAAACCGACGTCTGTGGATGAAGATATTTTTGAAGGTCATGATCGTCAAAACCGGTGCCAGTCAGTGGAGTGCAACCCGTGTAGACCTGATTTTTGGCTCTGACTCCGAACTGCGTGCTGTGGCTGAAGTCTACGGTTCATCCGATGCTGGCGAGAAGTTTGTTCATGATTTTGCTGCCGCCTGGGTCAAAGTGATGAATCTTGACCGATTCGATCTCAGAGCTTCCTGATTGTTTCATCATAAAAAAAACCGCCAGGATCAGCTGGCGGTTTTTATGGACTGGATAGTACTTCAGTCTCAGGCATTGACCTCCCGGGTCACCTGAACGACCTGACCGCTTTCTTCAGCAGAGATGCATGCTGCAGCAGTGAACGCAACGTCGGTTGAACTGTTTAGAGCGGTTTCAGCAGAATCCTGGATAACGCCGATGATAAAACCGACAGCAACCACCTGCATGGCCACATCGGCAGAGATCCCGAAAAGACTGCAAGCCAGTGGAATCAGCAGCAGAGAGCCACCTGCAACACCGGAAGCGCCACAGGCCGAGATGGCAGCGATCACACTTAGAATCAGAGCGGTTGGCATGTCTACCTGAATACCCAGAGTGTTAACTGCGGCGAGGGTCATCACAGTGATGGTGATAGCAGCGCCTGCCATGTTGATGGTCGCCCCCAAAGGTATGGATACCGAGTAGGTATCTTCATGTAGATCCAGCTTTTTGCACAGTTCCATGTTCACTGGAATGTTGGCAGCAGAACTACGGGTAAAGAATGCGGTTACACCGCTTTCGCGCAGACATTGGAAAATCAGCGGGTATGGGTTGCGCTTCAGTTTGGCAAACACGATTAGTGGGTTTACAACCAGCGCAATAATCAACATGCAGCTGATCAAAACCATCAGCAGCTGGCCGTACTCAGCCAGGGCAGAGAAACCAGTCTTGGCTACTGTGTTGGCTACCAAACCGAAAATGCCAAAAGGTGCCAGCTGGATAACAAAGCGAACGACGTTGGATACCGCATCGGAAAGGTCGTGAACCACACGTTTGGTGGTATCTGAAGCACGATGCAGCGCGAGACCCAGAGCAACGGCCCAAGCCAGGATACCGATAAAGTTGCCGCTCATCAGGGCTTCAACAGGGTTCTGGACAATGCTGAACAGCAGGGTGTTCAGTACTTCGCCAACACCCTGTGGAGGATTGGCG
>NZ_JAHHPR010000635.1:0-2374 GCF_024606255.1 Endozoicomonas sp. SESOKO3 | reverse complement strand
AAAACAGCGCATTGCCAGATACCAGGCTAATTATTTCCAAAATAGTCAAGAACCTATGGGAGGAAAAAGATTTAGCCAGTTTTTCCATGGCCGTCTCAATAATCGTGTCGCTGGGGAAAGAAGCATCGGGCTATGACAAGGAGCCACTTGAACCGATATCGGAAGCGGTGAAGCAAATATTGTCCGACAGTGATGGAGAGCAGGTTACTGAGCAACTCAAGTTACTCCATCCAAAAATGACTGGTCAGAGCGACTCAGCTGCTAACCGATGGTTGCGTTTAATGGCAGAAATACTGGAAGGGAGTGATCCCAAACCTTCGGTTATTCGCTTTGCCCTCGAAGTTCTGGAATCGGGTTGGCTGGATCCACTGCTGTGCTATCGGGAGCCTACAATGGAGGTCGAAAGACATCATCAGCTATTGGTGCGTCTTGAAAGCTTCGATGAACTCAAGATTGAAGCCGCTCATTGCTTGAAAAAGTGGTACAAGCAGTTCTTTTCCAGGGAAAACAATAGTCATTTGTGGCAGAAGTCTTATGATAGCTTCCAGAAGAAAGAAGGTAATACCTTCTTCGTCAGTGACTGTCATGATGGGTTTTCATCATCCCTTGAATATAAAATGGCCAGTCGATCCTTACAGATCGGCTGGACGGACGAACCTGAGGGCATTCCGAATATAGAACGATTGTTGACGCACCAACCCGCGTTTCCGAGGTCAATCACGGGAGAAGAGAACCACCGTCCGGTGATTATCATGGGGAGACCTTGCTGGGATGAAAAACTGCTTCAGAAAAAGGCCGAAGACCTGTTTCAACGAAAAGTTGAGAGCAGCCCTAAGTGGATTGAGATATCAAAAAGTGACCATCCCTATGAGTTAGAGAAGAATCCACCCCCGGGTTATTGGGAAAAGTCAGATTCAGAGAGACAACGCTACGTATGTGACAATATACTTGCTTTGGATGGTTTAAGACACAAATGCAAGCAGGCGATTCAGCAGGCCTTCAGTCATTACCTGTATAGATTGACACACTCGAAAGGCGGTTGCTTGACGTATTGTTGGGCCGATGCTGCTATCAAGGGGGTCTGGGGTTTAGACCATTACGGCGCTCATGACCCATCCTCACCGGAAGAGCTGTATGCCATGATGTCTGCAATTAATAGCTCTTCCCATTTTCAGGAATCTGTTAAGGATGACTACTTACGGGTGACACTGAACGCCAGTAATGCTCTGGTACTCAGCTCCAGTGAGCTGACAACTATTGCCGGAGAGTTTCTGAGCAGTGTGAATTTGAATTCGATTTATGACTCATTGGATACATGATAACCACTTGTTCGTGATGAGTTCTTCGAGATGGGTAACTTCCTTCCATGGTTACGGATAACCAATCAAATAGAACTTTCCTCCTGTCTGAAGGTCATATTATTTATAAGTTTCAATTGAGTCCTTCAAACGGCAGTAGGGATAATTATCATGGATGGTCAGATTGGTGGAAAAATAAACAAACCCGTTCGTAACAACGGCGTACCTGATAGTAGCATTCCAATCAGGCGAGCAAAGCTGGACGAACCGATTGCAAAAGTCTGCTCTGATGTAACGGCCAAACTCAATCTATCGTCATCTCCGATGATGTTGCCTGACAGGGCGAGAAACGTATCGTCAGCGGATTCCCCTCTCCAAAAGCCCCCTCATACCTTCGATTTTCGTTTTGTCACCAGTGATGATGAGGTTCGACAGCTTTTGGTTGACCAGACCTGCGATAAACAACGCGATGTCACTATTATTTCCCACCCCGATGACCTCTCAAAGGCCAACCTGGTGAGCCGGCTGAGCATTTCCGGCGATGGTCGCCACACTCTGCGTTCGGGCAAGCTGTTTGAAGGTTCACAGCCACTCACTCTGGTGATGGATATCCGCAAACTCACCAGCGAGGATCTACCCAGATTTAACGATTTACTGGACCCGGATAACCCTTGTCTGTACGACAAAGTCAGCCAGCAGAAACGACCTCTGGGCGAGCATGTTGCTCTGCTGGTCGTGGCAGATCCTGCACAGTTGGCAGCGATTGGCAGGCATGACGACGCTCCGGGAGCCGCCGCTCCGGGCGCTGATTTCTGGCGGCGGATTAATCGACCGGGTAATACCTGGCAGTTCGATGCACAGACCGATGATGATTCAACGATGGACATCAATGAGGTTCCTCCGCTATTGCCGGAACTCCCCGGTAACGAGAGTGCTGTGGATGACGACAATACCGTTTTAGTTGACTGCCACCTGCACAATAACTGGCGACAACTGCTGCTAGGCGGCCCCGGAGTGGATAAACAGGGACGAATCCAGCACATACCCGGCAGGCTTGAGCTACTGACGCCCGGACA
>NZ_JAHHPR010000634.1:0-1219 GCF_024606255.1 Endozoicomonas sp. SESOKO3 | reverse complement strand
AAGGCCCTGGTCTTTTCTTCTTCACTCTTGAACCTGACCATTTCTTCCTCAAGCTTTATGAGATGTACCGCACCGAAAGAACCAGCACTTTGTACAACGTTTTTAATATTGATATGACGGGGAAAAATAAACTTGAAACAATGGTAGGAATACCGCTCAGAAATATTGGTGAAGACACTAAAGTAATCATTACTGGAAGTCTTCTTTTCTTTGACGCCAATTTGAATACTCATGCTTATCTCTATTCTCAGGACATAGTGGAAAATCTATCATCGATTCTAAGAATGGCCATCCCCGAGAATACCACCGTACAATCCATAGCCTTCTCTTTTGATAATTCTGCACAAGATATTTCAGGTTCTGCGGGCGAAGTGGATACTAGCCATAAATATTATGTTGTACCTGAAGTTTTGAAAAAGTTGGCCCAAAAAGGAATTCGTGCAAATTCTGCTATTGCGATTCGAGGGTCTGTGTCAGCAGGCGATTCTCAGCAAACTACCGGTGGTGATCCTGACAGGCCTTCAACTTCAAAAGAGGCGCCCTATGCTGAACTCAACCGTGTTGTTTTTACCCTCAAGCCTGACGGGCTTACCGTTCTATTCGAGGCCAAGTTCGGGTTGACCTCCCTCGCCCCCAGAAATGAGTTTACCCATGCCAGACCCGAAGATCCACGTAGCGATACCGGATTCGAAAATCCGTTATTCGATATCACAAATGAAGAGGATCCAGGCGATATCTCAAGCGAAGAGGATCCAGACGATGCCAAAAGCAGAGAGGAGTTCGTCAAAGCCTTACTCGAAGATAGGTTGATCGAGTCCGGTCACAGGCTCAATGATGGTTTGCCTGAAGCCATCATCGCGAACGAGTTCACTTTTGCTCCAATCGAAAATGCTTTGTACGAAGCCACGATTGAGGAGGCGTCTAAGGAGTCTAAAGACCCAAGAAAAGATGCTCAAGATTACGCATTACACTTTAATTTCCAGGACGTGATCTCTCATGGATTACAGGAAAATGCGGAGCCTGAAAAAGTTGCTTTCGTCAATTGGGATGCCAGAGAAACTGATCGTTTATCAGATACACTCACACTCGCGCGGGAATCTTCCTCGTACAGTCAATGGCTTGAGCGCTATGCACATCGTTTCCCCGCGTTTAATCTGGTCAACCAGCTTGAGGAAGAAATGGTCAGGTTCAAGAGTGAAGAAGAAAAGACCAGGGCCTT
>NZ_JAHHPR010000058.1:0-1062 GCF_024606255.1 Endozoicomonas sp. SESOKO3 | reverse complement strand
CAAAGCCATTACCAGAATCCGCCGCCAAAGCCGTGAGCGACTCGATCATTTCATGCCGTCACTACTGGAGCACATTGGTCAAAGTGAACAACCTGATCTGGCTCTGATACGCATCCTTCCTCTTATTGAAAGCGTTTTGCGCCGAACAGCTTATCTGGTTCTACTGATGGAAAACCCCAAAGCACTGGAACACCTCATCAGCCTCTGCATAGCCAGCCCCTGGATAGCAGACCAAATCGCCCGGCACCCGGCCTTGCTGGATGAGTTCCTGGATATCGGTGACCTTTATAACCCACCCGAAAAGGCGGAACTTGAGCAAGATCTCAGACAACAACTGACGCATATTCCGGAAGATGATCTGGAAGCCCAGATGGAAGCACTGCGCTACTTTAAGATGTCACATCTGTTGAGAGTAGCGGCAGCACAGGTCGCAGGGACATTACCCTTAATGAAGGAAAGTGATTATCTGACCTGGATTGCCGAAGCGTTGCTGGATCAGGTGGTCGGCCTTGCCTGGAAAACCATGATTGAGCGGCACGGACATCCTGCGGGTAAAGACGGTTCTATCTGTGACCCCGGCTTTATCATCATTGGCTACGGCAAACTCGGCGGCATTGAACTTGGCCCTGGATCAGATCTGGATCTGGTGTTCGTGCATAATGGTGCCACCCATAAAGAAACAGACGGCCCGCGCCCTATAGAAAGCTCCACATTCTACACACGACTGGGTCAGAGAATCATACACATCCTCACTGCTCAAACCCCTTCCGGAAGACTCTATGAAGTCGACATGCGTCTCCGTCCTTCCGGTGCTTCCGGAATGCTGGTCAGCTCACTGACGTCTTTTGAAAAGTACCAGCGCAATGAAGCCTGGACCTGGGAACATCAGGCTCTGGTCCGAGCCAGGGCAGTGGCTGGCGATAAACAGCTGACAGCACAATTTGAATCACTGCGAAAAAGCATTCTGGCTACTGACAGGGAGCCTGCGACCTTAAAAGAAGAGGTCATCAAGATGCGTCGAAAGATGAAAGAACATCTGACAAAATCCCGACGGGATAAACG
>NZ_JAHHPR010000633.1:0-1327 GCF_024606255.1 Endozoicomonas sp. SESOKO3 | reverse complement strand
GTGTTGATGCTTCGTCCTACAGAATCTAAAATTTTGTTTCTGCAACAGCTAGGGCGGGGGTTGCGCCTGCATAAAGACAAGCAGTATCTGGCAGTGATTGATTTTATTGGTAACCATAAATCGTTTCTGAGCAAGCCGGTTGCCTTACACAATAGTCATTCTATCCGACAGGTTACAGAGCAAATTAGACAACAGACGATTACTCTCCCCGATGGCTGTTTTGCCAACTATGACCCGGTAGTGATTGATTTTCTGGAGCGTATGGCTCGCAAGCAAAAAACCAGCATGGTGGATGAGTATCAATCCCTGAAATCACTGCTTGGCTATCGCCCCACTGCTACAGAGTTTTATCATTATCTTGCGGAAACGGGGACTGAATTCAATAGAGTTCGATCTGAGCATGGCAGCTGGTTCAAGCTGCTTGAACATTTGAAAGAGTTGAATAAATCCGAGTCGGAAGTGGCCAATAATCATCATCAGTTTTTACTGGATGGTATAGAGCAGACGAACATGACTAAATGCTTCAAGATGATTTTGCTTGATGCCTTTCTGGAGCTGGATGGTTTTATCTCGGCACCGACCACAGAAGCACTGGCCGCCAGAAGCTGGCATCTACTTAAGCGCCGACCAACGCTGTATAACTCTGAACTGCCTGCTGGGCAGCGAGCAATGTCTGCTGAAGATAACGGCTGGCATAATTACTGGAAAAGAAACCCAATCAAAGCCTTTGCTGATGGAGAAAATACCTTTTTTGAAGTCAGACATGGCCGGTTTACTTTCAAAACGGATGTACAGCGGGAACATCGGGATATTTTGCATCAGCTGGTGCAGGAGCTGGTAGAGCTGAGGCTGGAGCAGTATTGTGTGAGGAAGGGGCTGCGACAAAGCTAGTGATCATTAATATCATGCACTGGGCAACCTGCCCGAGCCAGTAATGCCCCACAGATTTTGCTGACGAGGCAAAAAACTATGTCTATTCTTTGGACTATTGAATTTCAGACTGCCATAGCCTGGGAAAAATTGGGCTTTATATAGGCAGGCTTTTGTTTCTGTAATGGATGGAGAAACTAAAGTTTCAACGTTGACTATTACAGAAACTCCTATTGCCGTGAGGCACCAAGCACTCTTCGTGAGTCATTCCACACAGCAGCTTCCCTGCTGCAATGACATCAGAGCTTAATCACTCTGGCAAGCGTGTTGTTCTGACCGTCAGAATAACTTGTCACATTTGCTGACCATTTCTCAGAGCGTGAATACCTGTGTTTGCCATCACCCATTACATCGGGACACAGGTAAGTGCGCACTGAAATCCGGTTGCAGCGCATTT
>NZ_JAHHPR010000632.1:0-1349 GCF_024606255.1 Endozoicomonas sp. SESOKO3 | reverse complement strand
CAAGAAGATCTGCTTCAATCACCATGATCCGGTCTGACAATATCCGGGCCAGCGTAGTTTGGCCCGTCGCAATAGACCATAGTCGTTTGATTCGTAGCATTTGAAGTAGTTGTCTTTTTTGTTGCAGGCATTTTTGAACAGGGGCAAGAACAAGGTAAGGGTGAGACTGGGGCTCCGGATCAGGATTCCATTCGTATCCGTCAGGTGGCTTATCGCCACCATCTCCTCCGGCAGCGCCCGTGGCGATCAGCGCATTGGGAGTGTTCTCCGGAAATTCGGGAGGCTCAGCTAACGGGGCAATTCCGCGTGTCTGCTTCATTGGCCAAACGGGTAGGAGAGGCCATTGGAGAGACTCAAGAGGACTGTTATTTGGCTGCAGCTCCAGAAAACTGAGTGCAAATGTCACAAACCCAACCGGAAGAGCGTAGGGTGGTTCAGGTACGACCAACTTATTGGTATATAAGAAATGGGCTGATAGCGGGCTAGGGCCAACTAATTCCAATGCAGGCGGCGACCCCCCAAACGTTATGGTCACTAACAGCAGCAGTGATCGGACCACCAAGCAGGCAGTTTTGTTTTTTTCAGGGCGTCCCATAGACACAGGACCATCGATTGACCTTTGTTATTTGCAACGGGACGTATAGCACTGCACTGGCCAGTCTGCCATGAACGGAATTAGAAAATACTCCCGCACCCATCAAGTAACTCTAATTCCTGACAATGCTGATAAACATCATCAGTAACATCTAATAATAAAGGGTCTCGTTTTTTTAACCGCTCTATTTGACTGCATGCTCGTTGCCTCCATCCTTCCAGCATGCGGTTATCGATATCAATTTTGGCTTTTTTAAGGACGGTCACTGTGTGCATAAGCTCCATTTTATCGCCATAATCTTCCAGTAAGTTCAGTATTTCGGTACCAAAAACTTCTGTCTGGTCGAGCTTCAACCATAAACTGCCAAACGCCTGTTTTTCTTGTTTGTCGTCTGGAGGATTGCTGCTCTGTGGCGCCGGCTCGCAGGCTTCAGTTCTCCTGAGTTGAACGTTATCCAGATATTGGCACAGTGATTCTTTGATCTCATCGGGGCATTCTGTACCTGATGTTTCGACTCTCTCTCTCAGTTTGTTAAGCAGAGACTCAGGCAGTCTCTGCTTATGATGGTCAAGGGATTTCCAGGCGACGGGTTTGATGGCCATTCCTCTTTTGATCAGGGTAGCCAGAACATGAACAGGTATAGGGTTGAAAGGGGCTGCGTCAACCGCAAATTTAGCCTTCAGCGCTTTGTTTGCGGCTAGTCTGGCTTCGCGTCTTTGGATGTAGACCGGGTCATCCGGGTTTAAGTGCTTTT
>NZ_JAHHPR010000631.1:0-2750 GCF_024606255.1 Endozoicomonas sp. SESOKO3 | reverse complement strand
AGGTGCTAGTGTCCGAAAGGGCGTGGAAGTTCGAGTCTTCTCCTGGGCACCAATCCTCAAAATTTTGTCATGTGATTCGTAGTAAGAAAGCCGGACAGTTGCCCGGTGGTATTATCTTTAATCTCTCTTCCTTTTTGTTATCTCGAACCCCGGCAAAGGCAAACGCTCTTCGCCCGCAAGACCAGTCCCCCCAGAAAAGAAACGCGCAAATCAGCGGCTGCCATAGACAATCCACTGGATTTTATTATTAGGTGACGTGGTTATTTTTTGAGATGGTTCACGATGATGACGAGTGTATCTTCAATCTTGTCAAAGCGCTTATCGTGTTCGTCAAAGCGTTTATCAATCTTGTCAAAGCGCTTATCGTGCTCGTCAAAGCGTTTATCGTGCTCGTCAAAGCGTTTATCAACCTTGTCAAAGCGCTTATCGTGTTCGTCAAAGCGCTTATCATGTTCTTCAAAACGTTCATCAACCCTCTTGAAACCTGCAAGTGTCGCCTGTGTCAACGCCGCAAGATCAGATTTAACCCTGATAACCTCAGATCTGACCCCAGCAATATCTGACTTTAAGTCTGCAATATCACGCTGGTTAGTCAGTGTGATGTTTTGTGTGTCTGCGCAAACCCTCGCCAGACTGTGCATGTTAGCGTCCATCTGTCTATGTTGCTCCTCAAGTTTCTCAACTCTTGCCTCAAGGCTCATACATTTACCTTTACCGTTTGTTGCGTGAGCGTTGAGCATAGTAGACAATCGAGACTATCACAAAATCAGCTGACACAGCCATAGACCGCCTGTTTGTAGTCATCGGCTGATAGCCACATCAGGATGGGGGTCATTGCTGTTAAAAAATATAGACCCGCCCTATTATAGGCCTCAACCCTTTTATACTTACTCCGAAAACACAAGCCCGCCAGAAAAAGCATCTCAAATCAGAAGCAAAATATTTTTTCAAAATAATCGCTTAAAAAAATAGCCTTCTTTGACCTTCCTATTGAGCAGCATGACGCAGCTATTACTGGGTAACCAACGTGAGTTCGATGCAAAAAAAAGACAATCAAGCCCCTGTAATTTAACTACCTTTCGGTTAAAGCTCTCAGATAGCTAACCAGAGGCTCCCATGTCTACAACCAGTGTATTCTGTGATGTTGATGATTTCTGCCTGACTTTTGAACCAGAATGACATTTGATGAATTGATAGAGGCCACGGATCTGGACTCAGCATTCATGATAAGGGACATGAACTTCAGAGCCTGGTACTGCACCATTGGGAAGTTCAAAGAGAAGTACGAAGCTCTGGAGGCTCTGGCTTTTCTGGAACGTGGTGAGAACATTAAGGGGATGCCCTATCCGAAGTGGCGTAAGATTCAGCATTTGTCATGAAGGTTGTGAACTGATGGACTAAGATGAAGTCCGATCTGTACGAACATGACACTGCCCTCTGTACATAAAGTACAAATCTCAAAGCGGCACTTAGTCACAAACTCAGGGACTGCGAAGTAGATGCATTCCTTGGGAAATTTTTTAATGCTTGTTCTCTTGATTAAAATCAAAATGGTGTAGCTGTATATGCGCTTGTTTATTTTTTTAGTTTTCAACTTAAGTTTAACAATCGGCACAGGATACGCTGACATATGTACAATTTGTCAACTTGAAATTAACAGCTGTCAGCAAAGTACTGCCCTTTGCTGCGGACATAATTTTCATGAGGGATGTTTAGATACATTACGATCAAATCGTGATCTATTATGCCCGGTTTGCAAGCAGCGATCCCGAGTACACCATGGTGCAAGTTCAGGAGATCATAGAATTTGTTTTGAGCAAGAACCTCTTTCACAGGCACTTTCCAGACCAGAGTTTCAGGCAAGAATGATAGCCAAACTACAAAACGAGCCGGCGGATCCTGAACTTCTGGCGTGTGCAGCTCCATTTGTAAAATCACAACTCGATTACCCACCAAAAAATGATACTGATAGAAGTTTATACAGAACGTTAACTGATTTGTTCTTTCAGCGTTTTTCAGAGTTAAGCGAAGCAGATCGGTGGAAATCAGTAGAAGTTTTTCAAACGCTCATGGATAAAGCAAGCGAGGCAAAGACAGAGACTCAGACAGCAATAGAGACAGAGACTCAGACAGCAACAGAGACTCAGACAGCAACAGAGACTCAGACAGCAACAGAGACAGAGACAGCAACAGAGACAGGAACAAGGCTCAGACAGAGCCATAGAGACAACGACAGCTAGTTTTATTTACAGAATGCCGCCTGCTTAAATCGAGCCACCAGGCACGTCGGATGGAGGGGCGAAGACCCGGAACGAACTGGAAGCATTTGATACTTAATGAGCCTTCTCCCCAGCTTACTGAGTAAGCCGGTAGGCAACGAAACCAAAAAGGAGAAGACCCAATGAGATTCTACACCAACTTGCATCCTCATTACTGTGGTATTGATCTCTATGCCCGAATGCTCTTCGTTTGTATTCTTGACCAGCAAGGCGACACGTTGGTTCATCAGAAAATAGCGGCTGATCCATCGGCTCTTCAGGCTTTTATCGAACCCTGTCAGAACAATATTGTCGTGGGCGTTGAATGCATGCATTGCTGGTATCGGCTCTCTACCTGGTGTCGTCATCAGGGCATTGATTTTGTTCTGGGTCATGCCCTCTATATGAAAGCGATTCACGGCGGAAAAGCAAAGAATGATAAAATTGATTCCTACAAGATTGCCAAACTCTTGCGGGGAGGCAATTTTCCCA
>NZ_JAHHPR010000630.1:0-1174 GCF_024606255.1 Endozoicomonas sp. SESOKO3 | reverse complement strand
CTTTATAAATGTCCACAAGGCCTGCACGATTGACCCGCAGCGTCAGGTGCACCCACTGGCCATCCTGAAAAAAATCAGGCACCCGCTTATGTAAGATGGTTTCAGCAGCAGCATCGGAAAATGTCAGTACCAGATCATCACGGTTGGTTTTATCCACCCTGATGCCATGACGACCAACGGCATCAGCAAAATAAATAATGGGAAGAAAAGCCTGGTCCAGACCAGAAACCCGCAACTGTAATGACAGTGTCATGGCTCCACCCGTCACTAAGCCCGGTATTTCCAGCCACTGACTTCTTTCAGTTAACTGCCGGGCATTCTTGAAGCCTGCACTGTTTTCACCAGTAAGGGCCCCGCCATGGCTGACCAGTTGCCCTGGCTCAACGGAATGCCAGTTAGTGGCCCTGAGCTGTTCTGGCGGAGATGGCAAAGAGAGCCCGAAGGTTTGCGATTGATCCGAATCAAAACGGACAAACACTTTGGCCTGTTTACCCGCAGCAAGCCGGTTATGGCCTGGTCCCGGATAGACGTCCGCTGTTGCGTTGCGAACCAGGAAAGTATCATGGCCCTCTTCACCGTAGAGCTTATAGTGGCAACCGGGAACCCCTTCAGTCTGGTTGAGTTTCCGGCAACCCAGCGCCATTAAGTCATCATTGCCGATGCCGGAACGAACGACCTCATCGTCAGCCTCTGCAATCATGATGTTGTCCAGTCGGATATCCCTTATCAACCGGTCCTGATAAAAAAGCTTTAAACCTTGCTTGGTCAGGGGAGCGGCAGTGGTTTTGTTGCCTTTTGCTGTATCCTCAATGCGCAGATAAGGAAAATGCTGATGGAGTGCTTCGACAAAATGCCCGGTGTCCAGGCTGCCATCAGGACGAACTCTTCTTGGCACAGCGTCCATGATGAGGGTGACCCAGTAATATCCCTGGTCTTGAAAGTACAGCTCACTAAAATTCCCATTCAGTACCAGCCCGATATTGTCAAAAGTGGCTCCTTCGCCCCTGAGCATCAGCATATTGCCATTATCCGGGTCAGAAATTTCTGTCCCCCTGGCTTGCCAGTCGACGAGATAAAAATCCTTGCCTTTATCGCCCATCAGCCGGTCAGCATCCTGATCCGCAATCATTTTATCATCGCCGGGGCCGCCATAATGGACATCGAAACCTGCTCC
>NZ_JAHHPR010000629.1:0-9246 GCF_024606255.1 Endozoicomonas sp. SESOKO3 | reverse complement strand
AGAATTTCCCCGGCTCCCAGCTGTTCCATTTTCTTCGCCCACTTAATGGCATCCAGTCCGGTTGGCTTTCGGCCTCCATGGGTAAAGATTTCCCAGCGATCAGGTTCGCCTGAAAGGCTGACCTTCTTGGCGTCGATGGCCACAACAATGCATTGGGAACCGAAACGGTCAGCAGCTTCCTGAACAAACTCAGGGTTAAAGACAGCCGCCGTATTAATACTAACTTTGTCGGCACCGGCATTAAGCATGGTACGAATATCTTCCACCTTGCGAATGCCGCCACCGACTGTGAGAGGGATAAACACTTCACTGGCCATGCGCTCAACCGTATGAACCATGGTGTCGCGGTCTTCGTGGCTGGCAGTGATATCCAGAAAGGTGATCTCGTCAGCACCTTCTTCGTTGTACCGACGAGCCACCTCAACAGGGTCACCGGCATCACGGATATCAAGAAACTGAACGCCTTTCACCACTCTGCCGTTATCAACATCAAGACAGGGAATAATTCTTTTCGCTAAGCCCATTGAACGGCCTCTCTATTTTCTGCATTGAACCGATTAAAGGCTGACCAGACGCAGGCATACCGGATATCTATACTCATCTCCGCTGCTGGCTTTCATGCTGGCCCGGATCACAAAAATCAGGGCAAAAACCACTGCAAACGGAATCAGGGGAAGAAAGAGCAGTCCGATCAGAACGGCATTCAGTAATCCCCAGATGGCAATCACCAGCATCACGGTAATCTGGAAATTCAAAGACTCTTTAGCATGATGGGCAATAAACGCAGACTGATCTTTTTTCTGATACCAGATCAGAAAAGGGATCAATATGTTCATGCCCGGCAGGACACAGCCAAATAAAGTCAGGATATGGGAGAAGACCGCCCAATTCTTTTCATTGGAATCGGGCTTCTTCATAAATGGTTGTAAAGCGTCTATGTCCATTTTTTTTGACTCGAACGTTTTTAAAGTGTCGAGCCCCTCTCTATGGATTCCAGTTCAAAAAGTTCTCAAGCAGTTTCAGGCCACTGTCAGCGCTTTTCTCAGGGTGAAACTGCACCGCAAAAATATTGTCCCGTGCTAAAGCCACATCAAAATCAACACTGTAGTGACAACGACCGACGGCCATCCCATCGTCGTTCGCATGAGCATGATAGCTGTGGACAAAATAGAAGCGGGCGTTATCTTCGATGCCTTTCCAGAGGGCATGGTCACGATGTTGCTGAACCGGGCTCCAGCCCATGTGGGGGACTTTCAGTTTATCTCCACTCTCATCCACCAGCCCCTTGCCAAAAAATTTTACTCGTCCGGGCATCAGACCCAGGCAGTCAACGCCACCATTCTCTTCGCTGTGATTCAGCATGACCTGCATACCAACGCAGATACCCAGAAGCGGGCGCTGACTTTCGACCACTTCCCGCACTACATCATCCACGCCTTTGGCACGAATTTCTGCCATGCAGTCACGGATAGCCCCGACGCCGGGAAGTACTACATGATCTGCCTGCTGTATAATTTTCGGGTCAGAAGTCACCTTGACACAGGTATCGCTGCTGGCCACGTGTTCCAGAGCTTTACTGGCAGAGTGAAGGTTACCCATCCCATAATCGATGACTGCAACGGTCTTCATTCTTTTAACTCACCGGACAGTTTATTTGTTTCGCTCATGGCTGCTTTTTCGCTGTTGATTAAAGCGAACCTTTGGTGGACGGCATCTGGCCAGCCATGCGGGGATCCAGTTCCAATGCCATTCTCAGTGCCCGGCCGAAAGCCTTGAAGACCGTTTCTATCTGATGGTGAGCATTGCGACCTCGCAGATTATCAATGTGCAGTGTCACATTGGCGTGATTAACAAAGCCCTGGAAGAATTCATAGAACAGGTCAACATCGAACTTGCCAATCATGGCCCGGGTAAAATCAACATTAAACTCAAGACCGGGACGTCCGGAAAAATCGATGACCACTCTGGAAAGCGCCTCGTCCAGCGGTACATAGGAGTGGCCGTAGCGGGTCAGGCCTTTCTTGTCACCAATGGCTTTGGTGAACGCCTGACCCAGGGTAATACCGATATCTTCTACGGTATGGTGGTCATCAATGTCGTTGTCGCCCACAGCCTTGACGTCGAGATCAATCATGCCATGACGGGCAATCTGGTCCATCATATGATCAAGAAAGGGAACACCTGTGTCGAACTGGCCCTTGCCATTACCATCCAGATTGATATCAACCCTGATCTGGGTCTCCAGCGTATTTCTTTCAACACTGGCCTTGCGCTCAGCCATGATAATCTCCGATTGTATCTATTCTGTGCATGGAGTCTGACCCGTTGTTAATAATGCCAGACTCTGATTAAGACCATTCTAACCTGAATGCCTGCCGACTCCCGGACCAAAACCCGGCTATTATACGGAGCAGCTCCGAAGCAGGCGAGCTATTCATCTCGTACTTTGTCGAAAAGGTCACCTTCAAGCCTCTCGAGCAGCCTGTCAATCTGCTTTCGCTTGTTCTGTACAAGCCTGCCACCGGAAGGTCTTTCACGGTCATTGGCCCAGTCCTCCGACCAGCCTACCGTAAAATCCACACACTGTTCAGAAAACTGAGGCAGTGAAAATATCTTGGACTGCTCCAGACAGCCGGTAAGGAAATTATCAACATCCGACTGTTGAATAGGGTATTTGCCCACCGCTTTCTTGATATTTCCAGGCTTGACGACATATATCCAGATTTGCCCTTGCTCGGGTAGGTGACCACCAGTCATGCTCTTGAGTTGTCTGACATTCATCAAGACCCTGCAGTTCAGGGTTTCAGTGCGATCCAGACTGCGGATCTGCTGATCGGATGATGCCAGCAACAAGCCATTGAATAACGTCCCTTCTTTCGGGGTAACACCCAAAACGGTTCTGGTTGGTGATTTTTCAACGACCCTGACAAACCAACCCCGCTGATAACCACTGACCCAGACAGGAAACTCAACCTCATCTTTGTTCAGCTTTTTCTCCCGGGCTGCTTCCAGTATCAGCGTGCCAGAAGCCACCAGATATTGCTTTTGACGGCTATCGACCCCGGGGAAACATGACGAATCCAAAGCCCACGAAGAGATGGGCAAAACCAGACAAAAACCCACCGCCAACCATCGTTGATATGACATTACCCTAAAAGTACCCATTATCTCCATAACCTGTTCCTCAGACATCCAAACGGCATAGGCAGATAACCCCCCCAACCAGCGTCAGGCAAACAACCACACCTCATAATAGTCGCTGAAAAACATGCCATAGCATGCGGTTGCCCATTCATTGAGTTCGCTGCTTCCAGTTCAATGGGTCATACAACATTTGGCATTTAAAAAATTAATTCATCACAACACTTGCAATTAATTCACATATCTGATTTTTTAAAAGCAATGGTCAGAAGGATCTGATTCATGTCTGCTCAAGTGCTGTTTAAGGACAAAACGCTCAGGCTGGGAGTCGTTGCTTCCCTGACGACACTGATCGCTGTTTCAGCGGACGCTCTCTTATTGCCTCCAAAACCTCTGGCACTGAGTTCATCGTGGGATTGTCGCTCAGGACCTAACAGCGACTGGCTATGCAGAAGCAGCCAGACAGATCGTTACGAACAACCTCTGGAAACCGCTGCGTATTCTGCTTCAGATAGAAACAATGGGTATCCGGAAACGATTCCTCAGAATCAATATCAGCCTGCCAGAGCCGAGCCAGAAATCGACTCCTCGCGGACGTCAGTGCAGCCTGACTATCAACGGCGAGATAACTACGCCAATCCCAACCAACAGACGACTCCGAAACAGCAACCCCGGCAAAGCATCAACGAACTGCTGAGTTCGGAACACGGGAGCTTTGTTATTCAGTGGCTTGCAACACATACCGAAGAGCCATTAAGGGATTTGCAGCGTCGTTTCCCGGTTCTGCAACAGGCGACGATTGTTCGCTATCAGCGCAACAACAAAGATTGGTTTGTATTGCTGGACGGACCTTTCAGAGATAGCCAGTCAGCGATGACAGCCCTCAACAGCCCTCCCCGGTTGTTGCTGACCGACAAGCTCTATCCCTGGACACGCTCTCTGGCCAGCATTCAGAAGCTCAACCTGATTATGCCGGGAGAACTCAGAGCTCCCGGCGGCCCCTCACAGCCATTTAACGAACAGCGTTATGCAGATAATGATCCTCTTAAGCCGGATAATAATCGTTTGTTTGCCAGTATCGCGCCCGCCTACCCAAAGGTGCAACCAGCAGAAACCTATCGGGACTACAACACTGACCCTTACCAGACTTCTGAGCCAATATTTGGATCTTCCTATCAGTCCGACCCCTATTACGATGAGGAAGCACTGGATTTGAATTACAGCACTTCGAGTACACAACGTTATGCCCGGACGATGCCTGAAGCGGATCGTTTCCAAGCAAGAAAGCACTACCAACAGAGCCACCAACAGAGCCACCAACAGGACAGCTATTCAGCTTATTCAGCCCGGAAAGAGATCAACGAATACCGTCGTCCAAAAGAAACCAGAGAGTACCGAGAGCCTGCCAAACAGAGCATCCTCGGAGCCTCCCCAAACAGTTACGCTATCCAGTGGCTGGCTGGAACCCGAAGAGATACTCTCGAAAGAGTCCGCAGGCGCTATGCACAGTTGAGTGACGCCCAGATCATACACTACCGAAAAGGACGACAAGACTGGTTTTTGCTCGTAGGCTCCCCCTATACCAGCAAAGGTCAGGCTAAAAGGGCACTTTCCAACCCGGAGCTGGCGCGTATTTCTACACGTCTGTACCCCAGAGTCCGATCAGTTAATGAACTAAAAAGTCTCATATCAGCTAAGCCAGAAAGGGCTCAGCAGATTCACTCCCAGATAGTTACCCAGCCAAAGGGGTCGGTCTTCAGCGGAACGGGTAACAGCTACACTATCCAGTGGTTTGCAGCCAACAAGCCGGAAGCCATTGAGAAGCTGAAGAAACGATTCCCTGAATTGAGATCTGCTGTCACTGCCCGATACCGTAAAAATCAGAAAGACTGGTATGTTCTTCTGCAAGGTCAGTTCAGCAGCAGCAAAGAGGCTCTGGCTGTTCTTAATTCACCTCAACTGAAAGACGCTGTTCAGGTTCTCTACCCTTGGACCCGCTCGGTGAAATCCCTCAAGAAACTTCAGGCCCGGGAGAGTTAGGAAACAATATTTTCATCCCCCTTGCCAACTCCTCAAACACTTGCTGTACACTACCCTGAACAAGCAATAACAACACTTTGTACCCTGAGATCCCGAGGTCTCCCATGAATCGTGCAATTAAACTCATCGCCTCTGTGGTGGCTGGCATCATTATTCTTGTGGTTGCCGCTGCCCTGATTCTTCCAAAAGTAATTGATCCCAACAATTACCGGGATGACATTTCCAAACTGGTTTATGACAACACAGGCCTGACACTCACGATTGACGGCCCCATTGACTGGTCGGTCTTTCCCTGGCTGGGACTTTCCCTCGAGCAGGTGAATGTAAAAGGTGCAGACAACTCCGATCTGGCTGAACTGGGTAAAGCGGAAGTCAGCGTTAAACTGCTACCTTTGTTAAGCAAAAAAGTAGAGATGCAAACAGCCAGACTGATAGGACTAGAGCTCAACCTGGTCAAAAATGAGTCTGGCCAAGGCAACTGGGAAGTTTCCAAAAATGCAGCCAGCCAACCTGCAGCAACAGAGACCACAACCGTTATAACGCCCGAAGGTAAAACCGAATCTGCTCCTCTGGAGCTGGATATTGCCCATGTCACTGTTGAAGGATTGGTGATCCGTTACAACGACAAGAGCACAGGCAAAACCTATCTGGTTGATCAGGCGGGATTGGAAACCGGGGCAGTTCGCAACAATGAGCCTTTTGACTTCAATCTGAAAGCGCGCATTAGAAGCGGTGAACCGGATCTGACGCTGATGACTGGCATCAGTGGCGTTCTGATATTCAACCTTAAAGACGGCACTTATGATCTGAAAGATCTCAATATCTCCGCCAGCCCGGCAGAAGAGAACCTTGTTGGGGAAAGCGCCGAAACCCTGCAAATTGTTGGCTCTTTGAATATTCAGCAAAAGCCACTGATGGTGAAAGGTCACCTCGATGTCACTCAATTCAATCCGGGCAAGTTTTTAAAAGAGATCAAGATCCTGCTCCCGCCCATGGCAGATCCCGGGGCAATGACTCAGATGGCTTTCAAGAGCAGCTTTAGCACCGATGGTAATAGTTTCTCTGCGGACAAGCTGGATCTGACGCTGGATGGTTTCAACATCGATGGCTTTTTCAAAATCGGAAATCTGGAACAACAGGACATGACCTTTCAGTTCAAAGGCGGTGATCTGAACCTGGATCGCTATCTGCCACCAACTTCTGAAGAGACAGCATCCAAAGAAGAAAAATCAGAAGGTGTTCAAAACACAGAGCCCCCAACCGTTGCATCAGGCACTGCAAAAGCACTTCAGCCAAATCAGGAGCTGCCACTGATTCCGGAAGACACCCTGCGTCCTCTGAACATCAAAGGCTCTTTGGAGCTGACTTCCCTGACCGTTGCAAAACTCATTTTTAATCAGCCTTCAGTCCAGCTCACAGCCCTGAAAGGGCGCCAGGATATCAAGCTAACTTCCGGCTTTTATGACGGGAGCATTGATCTGGACGGCAAACTCGATGTTCGCAAGAAAGGTGATCCCGACGTTCAGACAACAGCAAACCTGAAAGGTATCAACCTGCAGGCTTTGGCCCAGCCTATACCGGCGCTGAAGTCTATTGAGGGTAAAGTGAATGCAGACATGAGCCTGACGACCCATGGCCAGCTACAAAGTGTTCTGACCAGTAACCTGAACGGTAAGATCGACTTCAAAGTCGATCAGGGGGCCTTTACTGAGGCTAACTTTGACAAGATGGTGTGCGAGGGAATTGCCAGGATTCGCAAGCAGGATCTGCAGAAAAAAGACTGGGGTCATACCACCCGGTTCACCCAGCTTAGAGGCAGTTTCACCATTAGCAACGGGGTAGCCAGCAATAAAGACCTGACTGCTGCCCTGACCAACCTGAACCTCAAAGGTGACGGTAATATCAATCTGGTCAAACAGACTCTGGATTATCATTTGGGCCTGAACATCAGTGGCGACCGTGCTCCTGATAGCGATCCAGCTTGCGTGGTTAACGAAGACTACGTCAACGTCACCTGGCCGGTTCGTTGCCAGGGCAAGCTAGGCCAGCAGGAGTGTGGCGTTGACACCGAGCGTCTGGCCGACACTATTGCTTCACTGGCCAGACAGGAAGTGAAAAAGCGTCTGGAAAAAGAGATTGAGAAAAAAGCCGGACACTTGAAAGACGCTCTGAAAGGTCTTTTCAAGTAAATAAAACCAATTTTTCTAATTTTCTTGCTCTCTTCCCTTCACTCACCTTTGTCGTTATCAGTGAGGGGAAGTACATGGTGCCATAGCCATTCGTAGACAGCCACTGACAGATAAGTCGTCCTTCAGCCAAGCATCTATTTCGTATTTTGTTAACAATCTAAATTCGTTATGTTATAACATTTACAAAGCTGACAAATGTCGACTACATTTATTGCACCCAACGCAGCGATCATTTACGCATTAGGAGCCATCTGTGCCTGAAGTCAACTCGCCAGTCATTTCCACTGACTTCCATCCCCAACCCACCCTTGCAACTGCCTGTAAAAAAGCTACTCGCAAAAGATGGGCATGCCGCCGAATGGCAGAAGCGCTGATTCTGGTGGCAGCCTCTGCAACCGCGAATGCTGAAGGGTTCAGTCCAAACTTCAGCCTTATTCTGGACGGCCATTACAAGTCAGCCGACAGCGCTCTGAGCGAATACGATAAGGGCTTTGGACTGGGTCATACTGAATTGGGTGTCAGCGCGGGTATTGATGATCTTTTCTATGGCAAGTTCACCGGTGTAGTGCATGAGCACGATGGCAAAACCGAGTTCGAAACAGAAGAGGCATTCATCCAGACTCTGGCTCTTCCCGGTGGTTTGAGCGTTCGGGCTGGTCGATTCCTGTCTGATATCGGCTACCTGAACGGTCAACACGCCCACACGGATTCATTTGTTGAAAGACCTGCTGCTTACCGGGCAATGCTGGGGTCACATTATTATGACGACGGTGTTCGCCTGAGTTATGTAATGCCTACCGATACGTTCTGGACGATCGGTACCGAAGCTTTCAGCGGTGAAAAGATGCAGGCTGCAGATTTAACCGATCCAAAGTCAGTGGGAGTTTACACCGCCTTCACCAAAATTGGCGGTGATTTTAATGAAGAGCACAGCTGGCAGCTGGGTCTGAGCTATCTCAGGAATGACAACGGTGCCAACATCAGTAGTCATGATCATGAGCACGAAAACCATGAAGATCACGGACATGAAGAAGATGAGGGCCACAACCACTCTCATGACGCCCGGTTTACCGGCAAGAACACTTATATTGCCGATGCCGTGTGGAAGTGGGCTCCTGATGGCAACTATAAGTACCGCAGTCTGACCCTGACAGGGGAATATCTACAAACACGGGATCTCAGCGATACCATCGAGGCTAATGAAAAAAATGAAGGCTTCTACCTGAGCAGCGTTTATCAGATGACGCCTCAATGGGCAGTGGGTGCCCGTTACGGTGAGTTCAAAGGCTACGAAGCCCACGGCGATCATTTTGATGAGAAAAACCTGCAAGAAACTGAACTTATGGTGTCCTGGAGTTATTCACACTTCTCCACAGTCAGACTGCAATATACCCATCAGACCGGCGACGGTTTCGAAAACACCAACAACAACATCGTGACCCTTCAGTATGTCATGTCCCTTGGAGCTCACGATGCGCATACTTTCTAAACTGTTGCTGGCATTCGCTCTGGCCTTTCCAGTATCCAGTCATGGGGCATTGACCGTTTTTGCCTGTGAGCCGGAGTGGGCGGCATTGTCAGAAGCGATTGCACCTGAAGCAAAGGTTTACACAGCAACGACTGCCCGACAGGACCCTCACCATATTCAGGCTCGTCCGGGACTGATCTCGAAAATGAGGAAGGCTGACATAGTCGTTTGCTCAGGTGCTGAGCTGGAAACCGGTTGGCTCCCGGTTCTGCAGATGAAGTCAGCCAATCCAAAAGTCCAGACCGGAGACAAAGGGCTGTTCTTTGCGGCTGATCAGGTGGAAACCATCGGTAAGCTTGAGAAGGTAGACCCAACCATGGGTGATGTTCACCCGGAAGGAAATCCTCA
>NZ_JAHHPR010000628.1:0-1161 GCF_024606255.1 Endozoicomonas sp. SESOKO3 | reverse complement strand
TCGAAGATATCACTGACAAAATACATCCGGCTTTCTGTGCGGCCATGGCCTGTTTTTCGGGTCATATAGCTATCATCTTGCCATTGGTTCAGCTTCTCCAAAGAGAAGTGATGATCAAAAGCCTTTTCAAGCTTGCCCTGATTGCCTTTGACCGTCAGCCTCCTTTTCGACTATGGCCCGGGGCATATCTCGAATTTCAGGGGGTTTCATGATTTTTCCCTGGTTAGGCGCGCTACACCTGCCTGAGATGGTTAATATTGATAGCCATGACTTCATGAGATGCAAAATAACTGTATGCTCTCAAATCATCGGTTAATACTAAACAATCCAAACTCTTCGCAGCTAAAATTACTGATATATCAGTGATGCCCATATAGCTGAATCCTTCAGCACTAATGACTTCATCTTTTTCAATATACAGTTCATTTACTTCATATAATGTAGGTAATATTGAAACTATGAATTCTTTGAACTTGATTTCATTTATTTTTTCAAGAAAGTTCCACGTTTCAGCTAAAACTTGAGGTGTAACTACAATTCTGGAAAACTGAGATACATATTCATTTAGCCAGTGGAAATCCTGCTCTGTATACATTGCAGTTCGTTTAAAATTTGGTACAAACTCTGGTTCATACTTGCCAACCAAGTATAAAACGAGAAGGTTAGTGTCTAGAAATGCACCCTGTTTTTTGTACCGTACTAACAAATCGGCAAGTATTAGAAATATTAAACTGTGCGTATTTTCATATATATCACGTCGCCAGATTCAGCATCAATTTTAAATATTTTATAGCTTGTTACTCTATTACCTACGCTTCCAAGTGCAAAAAGATCAGACATTCCTAATGTGATCAACCAAGAACCATCATCATCAAGTTCAATTTCTTCAATGGAGAGCTTTACACTTTGGGATGTAATAGACTCAAAATATTTTGCAGCAATCTGAGCTGCTTCTTTTGCATCAATAGCCATAAATTTTCCTAAATCTGTTTAACTAATAAGTTGGTCTAATATTAGACTCTGATAGGGTTTTTAAACATTTCATTTTGACTGAAGTGACTAATTCCAAAACTCAGCATCTTCCTGCCGGTCTATACAGCGTACCCATCACGGCAAAATCATGAAAGTGCCTGCCCAGCAAGGACTTCAGCCAGATAGCGT
>NZ_JAHHPR010000057.1:0-9711 GCF_024606255.1 Endozoicomonas sp. SESOKO3 | reverse complement strand
AACAAATATAAGCTACAGGTCAATATTTTCAGGAGGTTTCATGATTTTTCCCTGCGATACTGCCTCTTGCAGCCAGCCGGGTAATGTGTGATCAAGTGTCTGCTGATGATGGTATTGAGATTCCAGCAATGTTAATGACTGTTTGAACTTTCCGTATTCGATTTTAATGTTGTCAGCCACCGTTGCACTCCCCAGGCAAAACGGCACCATAACGCAAGGCAAAATCCCGAATATTGTGGTAGACCTTTAACAACTCGCTGGCCAGCGGCACGGCCCGGTTCAACGTCTCGGCATTCAGTTCACTGTCTTCCGGGTAGTCATGGGCAAAAGCATTGCGCATCTCACGAAATAAAGGCCATTGGGCTGCATTATCAATGGCCCCTATTTTTTCCAGCCGGTTGAGCTTGTCGATAAAGGTGTTCAGTGCCCCCTGCTCTCCCACTAAATCCAGCACGTGAGGAAAGAGTTTTGCCCCTATGGCATCCTGTAATTTACTGAACCGGGTGGAAAATTGGTCCATGTAAGCCACTTCAGTCGGGGTAAGGTTGTCAAATGCATTGACACTTAATGGAAACAGGCTTTCCACTTCGGCCATCACCCATTCAAGACGCAAGGCATGTCGGTCACAAATCCAGAGGGTGCGCCCGGTAACGTCTGCAATGTGTCGTCCGCTACTCATTCATTACCCCAGCTCTGTTGCCATTGAGTTGAATCCCGGTACTTCTGGCTTCATGGTGAATCGCTTCCCGGCGTTTTCCTCGTCGGTAAATGACCAGGTCAATTTTCTGGTCACCGATGTGCTGTTTGATGTCCACCAGGCTGTGGAGTTTGGCATCAAAAACCGCTTCCGGACTTTGCAGGTCGGTTTCTATATAGAGATCAATATCACCGCCACGCTGGTTATCATCAACTCTTGAGCCGAAGAGCCAGATGTCAGTTTTGGCACCAAAGTAATGCTGAAGCACGTTGCAAATATGGGCCGCATGTTCGTTTGTGATTCTCAATGGTATTAACCTGTCGTATACACCCACGAGAAAATCATGAAAGTGCCTGCCCAGCAAGGACTTCAGGGATTTTCATGATTTTTCCCTGTCCTAAACCCTGACTACAACATCAGCAAGAGTGATGCTAACCACCATCATACCGCCGACAATACCCCCTAACCCTCTCAGCAACATCAAGCAATACTGGCACAAATTTGAGAACCTGAGGAAAAATCAGGCTCAAAGCCTCTGGCTGATATTCATGGGCAATACTGTTTCTCAGTTCACGAATTTCTATAAATTCAATGGCGTTATTAATCAGACCTTTTTTCTCAGCCCGGTTGATTCTGTCGCGAACGGTACCTCCATGCTCCAGATCTATAACATCGATCAGGCGGAATATTTTCTGCAGCAAGATGTCATTAAAACGGGCAAAGCGAGCGGTGAGGGATTCAAACTTTTCCAGATCTTCAAGCTCTGGCATGTTTTCCTTTTCAAGGCTCACAGACTGGCAACGAGCCAAAGACCATTCAAGCAACTCCTCCATGTGCTTCATGCTTTCCAACTGTTGCTGCAATAGCAACAACTGGTCTTCTTTTATCGCTACCCGTCGTTTTTCGGCTTTGCCTTCATTCACAGAGAAACTCCTTCTGCCAATGCTATTCGAGTAAATGGGTCAGAATCATCAGCAGCAATGACCAAGTCTATTTTTTGTTCTCCCAGCTTTTCATAGAGCGCTAACCTGATCTTCTGTTTATCCGCCGAGTTCAATTTATGCGACAGAATCAGTAAGTCTATATCCCCACCTCTGGCCTGGTCATCAACTCTCGATCCAAAAAGCCAAATTTCAGCATCAGGGTCAAGCTGCCGGATAACTGTCACAATGGCTTGCTGCTCGGATTTAGTCAATCGCACCAGACACTCTCTCAATCATTGCTTAATTTTCACCTGCCGACTTCTTTAAGCTGGCTGAGCCAGTTCTGACAACAAACAAACCTCTTGCATAAGCTTCGGATTTTATGATGGTTGACATTCTCGCCGAGCAAGACTTTTACTCTTTAAAATTCCGAAAAATAAAAAATATACCCAGCATTTATTCACGCTACCGCCCTTCAGATTACACTCTCTCTGAAAAGCAGCTTAAAAATTACCTACTATTTATTGACTAAATAGCTCTAGCAGGTATTGCAAAACCAGGAAGTTTGTGATCGACAGACTTATCTAACCATCACGCAGCATTACGATAAAGGGGTTAATCCTACACATGATCATCAGTGAAAACCACCTGCATTAAACGACAACTTTACAAAATAACCTTAAATACACTCAGGAAAACGAGACAATAATAGAAGATAAATCAATTCGAAGGAGAAACTTCAGCACCACCGCACAAAATTGCACCAACCATCAAAAACGAACCCACAACAAGCACCCTGTCCCTGCTAGTTGATACTTCTTTTAGTTGCTGAAAACCTAACTCTACATTTTCAGCGATAACAGGCAGTAGTTCAGAATATCTGGCAACCGCTTCACTCAGAACAGTCTTATCAAGCGCTCTGGGCGAATCAAAATCGGCAACCACCCACTCATCGACCACTTCAGACAGAGACTCGATAACTCCGTGATAATCCTTATCTTTGTAGATCCCAATCAGTGCACGAGTTTTTCCTGAGACCGGATCTGCCTTCAGGCGCTCTGCCAGCTTTGTTGCTGCCTGCGGATTATGCGCAACATCGAGAATAGCCTGAACTTTTTTCCCCCTTTTATTGATCTCCATCACTTTTTCATAACGACCAGGGAGGCTCGATATTTTTAAACCTTCTACGATTGCATCACGGCTTACAGCATCAGGTAAAAACTGAATTGTTTGCAGAGCAGTAGCAGCGTTATCAATAACTAATGCGGGCATAGGCAGGTCGACATACTCAATACATTCACCCGTTTTGTTTAAACCCTTCCAACTCCATGTTCTACTTTCTTCTTTTAGCTCGAATTCTTTATCTCTTCTGTACAGAGCTGACTCCAGCCTGACAGCTTGATCGACGATACTGCCTGGAGTCTCCACACCACCAAATATGGCTGGTTTTTCGGAGCGAAAAATACCTGCTTTTTCTTTTGCGATCGCTTCAATACTGTAACCCAACCAGTCCTGATGATCCAACCCTACTGTAGTGATTACGGAGACATCCGGCTCAATCACATTAGTGGCATCCAGACGACCGCCCAGCCCAACCTCCATAAGCGCAATGTCTACTTTTTCTTTCTGAAAAACATCTACGGCCAACAGCACTGCGAATTCGAAATAGGAAAGCCAGTCACCGCCAAGCCCGTCGTTCACTTTTTGAAAGGAGGCACACAGGCTTTCATCGCTTGCTTCAACACCATTGACTTTAATACGCTCATTGAATCTGTGCAGATGCGGAGAGGTGTAGACGCCTACTTTGTAACCAGCAGCCGAGAGAATAGACTCAAGAATAGCGACCGTTGACCCCTTACCATTAGTGCCACCAACCGTGATAACGAAAGGAGCAGGTTTTGTAAGATCCAACCTTTCAGCCACTTTTCTTATACTGTCCAGCCCAAGTTCCATTTCGTGTTCAGGCCGGGTGTTTTCCAACCAGTCAAGCCAATCAGACAGCTGCTCGAAGGGAGGCTGACCGTTTTGCTGGTATGTCATGCAGGGGATTCCTTAGAAGAACATCTTGGGGGACGTATGGTTGCATATTTGCTCAAATCATTCTACATCTGACCTTCGGGTGAATCCATTGTGGGGAATTTCGATGACTCAACAGCTTTACGAGACTGATTTTTATAGCTGGACACAGCAACAAGCCAATTTAATCCGTCAGGGTCGACTGGGAGAACTGGATTTGGATAACATTCTCGAGGAAATCGAAAGCATGGGCAGAAGCGAATATCGCCAGCTGAGTCATCGACTGGACGTATTGCTCATGCATCTTTTGAAGTGGAAATTCCAACCTGAAAACAGGAGCACAAGCTGGCAGGGCTCAATCAAAGAACAAAGATTCCGCCTAAAAAAATTCATTGAGGAAAATCCGGGACTTAAGCCCAGACTCCCTGAGGCAGCTGCCGAAGCTTACGACGCTGCAAAAATCAGAGCATTCAAAGAGACTGGCCTACCAGAAACGACATTTCCCACACAATGCGAGTGGCCCTTTGAACAGGTGATCAATGATGAATTTTGGCCAGACTAACTCATTAATAAATATCTAGTGTAGTGCGACTAACTAACAGTACATAAAGACTCGTAGCAGCTATTGCTGATGTCATTCCAACCACTCAAATCGTTCTACGTCTGGCTTTGAACGGGTGATCTCTAATGAATTTTGGCGAGGCTAAACATGCCTCAAATTAAATACCCCTGAGCTTATTATTGTTATTTGTGAAAGGTCGTACTACCCTGAACTACTATAAAATACTCCAGAGAGAGCAGCACTATGCCCATGGCAGTCAAAAGCGTAAAATTTGAACAGGAAACACTTGATAAACTTAATGAGCTAGCACGGATAAGAGATCGAGACGTCTCTTATCTAATCCGTGAAGCTGTGAATGATCTGATTGACAAGACAGCGTGGCAAATAGAAGAGGTTGAAAAGACACTAGAGGGTATTGACTCTGGGGAAGTCTCTACAAGACCACTGGGTGATTTTTTGACAGAAGCCAAAGAAAGCCTGTCTAAAAAGCCATGAAGTCAAGAATATCAAAACGAGCCGAGGATGACTTCCTCAATCATATCGAACGCCTTGATCGACTAAACCCAGATGCTGCAGGCAAAATCGCTCAATCTATACTGGCTACCCTGGAGCAAATTGAAGCATTCCCAGAGGCAGGCCATAAGGAACGCTTATATCGAAAGCTACCTGTTGCCGGAACTGAATACGTAGTTTACTACCGTATCAGTGCAGACGTAGTAGACATAGCCAGAATACTGCACTCAAAGCAACTCAGATGATTTTAAAAAACCTCTGCGCTCACTCGAATTTAAAAAAACAGCAACTTCAGGACGCATAGCCACATTAACCCGGACAACGTATATTCACCGTTGTACAAGATCAAGAAAAAAGCACTTTTTGAAATCTCCGGGTCAACTCTACAGGCATCACCCAGTCGCAGTAATCACCTCTTCTCCATCAGTACCGAATTCCGGATCCGACTCAACAGGCACAGAAGCCATCCCCTGCATTTTTCTGCAAAGTCGAGCAACCGTCGAACGCATTTCGCCCCGATCAACAATCATATCGATTGCCCCATGCTCCAGCAGAAACTCACTGCGCTGGAAGCCTTCAGGCAACTTTTCACGAACCGTCTGCTCGATAACGCGCGGACCCGCAAACCCGATTAACGCACCGGGCTCGGCAACATTCACATCACCCAACATTGCCAAAGAGGCAGATACACCTCCATAAACGGGATCTGTGAGCACAGAGAAATAAGGTACTCCCTGTTGTTTCATTCGCTCTAATGCCGCACTGGTTTTTGCCATCTGCATCAGGGAAAACAAAGCCTCCTGCATGCGGGCACCACCACTGGCTGAAAAACAAACAAAAGGAACCTTGAGTTCCAGACTCAGCTCTGCGGCACGGGCAAACTTCTCGCCAACAACAGAACCCATTGATCCACCCATAAAGCTGAATTCAAAAGCCACAGCAACCACAGGCAGACCATCCAGCTGGCCTTTCATAGCGACCAGAGCATCTTTTTCACCCGTCTGCTTTTGAGCAGATGCCAGACGGTCCTTGTATTTCTTTGAATCCCGGAACTTGAGCTTATCGACAGGCTCTATCTCAGAGAACAATTCTTCAGTAGTGCTTTTGTCCAGAAAGTACTCCAGACGCTTTCGGGCACCGATACGCATGTGGTGACTGCATTTTGGACAAACGTACAGATTTCTCTCAAGCTCTGGGCGATACAGAACCGACTCACACTTAACACACTTGCGCCATAATCCTTCTGGCACATTACTGCTCTTCTGCTGACTTGTAGAACGTGACAGCGAAGGTATCAATTTATCGACTAGCCAGTTACTCATTCACGCTACCTGTCTATTGGCAAGATTGAAAATAGAGAGCGCCTGAATGTTCAGGGCACTCCCTATTGTCTATCGCCTTAATTCATCGGGTTAACCTTTATCCATTGCCTGACGCATTGCTTGTAGATGACCAGAGACCCGGTCGATAGCACCTTCGCCCTGGCGTTGGTAATTGGCCAGCTCGGATACCAACAGGGACCCTACTACCACACCATCTGCAACCGAAGAAATGGCTGCTGCAGACTCACCATCACGAATACCAAAACCGACACCAACAGGCAGGTCGGTAAACCCTTTGATGTGAGCCACTCTGGACTGAACACTGCCGAGATCCAGCTTGTTTGAGCCTGTCACTCCCTTCACTGAAACGTAATATACGAACCCTGAAGCAACAGAGCAGATCTTTTGAATGCGCTCATCGGTGGTAGTGGGCGTAATCAGGTTGATCATATCAATCTGCCTGGGCTTTAAATGCTCAACCAGACCGCCAGCAAACTCCGCGGGCAAATCAACAATCAGTACACCATCGACACCGGCTTCAGCGGCCCGCGCAGCAAACACCCCATAACCCATAACTTCTACCGGGTTAAGGTAGCCCATCAGGACAATCGGGGTCGTATTATCGTTTTCCCTGAAGCGAGTTACCATTGAAAAAACGTCATTCAATGTAACACCTTGTGATAATGCGCGCTCATGAGCCTCTGCAATCACCGGTCCGTCAGCCATGGGATCTGAAAATGGGAAACCCAGTTCGATCAGGTTAGCACCACTGGCTACCATCTTGTGCATGATGTCTACGGTCTTATCCGCCGGATCACCCGCCGTCACATAGGGCATCAAAGCCTTACGACCTTCCGAAGACAATCGCTCAAAG
Organism: Endozoicomonas sp. SESOKO3; assembly: GCF_024606255.1. Classification (NCBI taxonomy): domain Bacteria; kingdom Pseudomonadati; phylum Pseudomonadota; class Gammaproteobacteria; order Oceanospirillales; family Endozoicomonadaceae; genus Endozoicomonas; species Endozoicomonas sp. SESOKO3. The sequence continues at coordinate 2,804 of NZ_JAHHPR010000057.1, read as the reverse complement.
CATGGTTTAATTCTCATTATGATTTCTCCCTCAATGCTTAGAACGAAAGTCCATCAATTTCAGCCACAGTATGAATATCCTTGTCGCCCCGACCAGACAGGTTGACAAGAATAATCTGATCTTTCTCCATGGTTGGAGCCAGCTTCTCAGCAAAAGCGAGGGCGTGAGAACTCTCAAGAGCCGGCATAATACCTTCCATACGTGTCAGGCTTCTGAATGCAGCCAAAGCCTCATCATCTGTTACGCAGGGATATTCAGCACGACCCACAGATCTGAGATGACTGTGCTCGGGGCCTACTCCCGGGTAATCCAAACCAGCCGATACTGAATAGCTTTCAGTTATCTGACCATCGTCGTCACACATCAGGAAACTGCGCTGCCCCTGGAAAACGCCCTGCCTCTCTCCAGACATTCTTGCAGCATGCTCTCCAGACTCAACACCGTGACCACCGGCTTCAACACCGTAGATTTTGACGTCTTCATCCTGCAGGAATTCGTAGAACAATCCCATAGCGTTGGAGCCACCACCCACACAGGCCACCAGAGCGTCGGGCAGACGCCGGGTCATTTCCAGACATTGCCTGCGAGCTTCACGCCCAATAACACTCTGAAAATTACGCACCATTTCCGGATACGGATGAGGACCACAAACCGTTCCCAGAATATAAAAGGTTTCTTCCGGACGGGTTACCCAGTCACGGAGTGCTTCGTTGATAGCATCTTTCAGTGTTTGAGAGCCACTCTCTACCGGCACAACTGTGGCCCCAAGCAGCTTCATTCGGTAAACATTCAACGCCTGACGTTTAACGTCTTTGGCACCCATGTAAACGATACATTCCAGACCCAGCCTCGCGGCAACCGTGGCGGTAGCTACACCATGCTGACCTGCACCGGTTTCGGCAATGATCCTCTTTTTACCCATGTGTTTGGCCAGCAGCGCCTGACCAATTGCATGATTGATCTTGTGGGCACCGGTATGATTCAGATCTTCACGCTTCAGGTAGATTTGTGCACCACCCAGACTTTCAGACCAGCGCTCAGCATGATAGAGCGGTGAGGGCCTGCCTACGTAATGAGCCAGATCACGGTCAAAATCAGCCTGAAAATCGGGGTCATTCCAAAGCTTCTTGTAGGTCAATTCCAGCTCTTCAAGAACACACATGAGTGTTTCTGCGACATAGCGTCCACCAAAACGACCAAAATGACCGGATTCATCCGGCAGCTCGTGCAACTTTTTATAATCCAGAGTCTTATAATCTACAGTCATTGTTTTACCGCCTCGACAAAGGCTTTCATCTTTTCGGGGTCTTTGCCCCTGTCATTCTCTACACCACTGCTGACATCGACAGCAAAGGGCGCAACCTGTTCTATGGCTTGCGAAACGTTCTCAGGATTCAGACCACCCGCCAGAATAACGGGCTTATCCAGACTGTCCGGTATCAACTGCCAGTCAAAAGCCTCACCGGTTCCGCCGGGTATACCTTTACGATAAGAATCCAGAAGCAGACCACAGGCACCGGGATAAGCGGCAGCACTTTCCTTAACAGACGTCCCGGGACGTACTCTGAGTGCCTTGATATATCTTCTTCGCCATCGCTCACACTCCTGATCGGTCTCATTGCCATGAAACTGCAACAGATCCAGCGGGACGTGATCCAGAACCTCCCGGATAACGGATTCCTCAGCGTCAACAAACAAACCCACCAGGGTGATAAAAGGTGGGATTGCCGTGGCAATTTCTCGAGCCTTACGGACGGTCACAAACCGCTTGCTGGGCGCATAAAACACCAGACCCAGTGCATCAGCACCCGCATTAACCGCTTCCAGCGCTTCTTCTACAGAGGTGACTCCACAGACCTTGATCCGAGTCTTCAACGATACCTCTCCTAATGCCTATAGCTGATAAAGAACGCCAATAGCATTCGATGACAGCGAACTCTCCCGATCATCAGACAAACCGGTTCAATAAGGTTTCTATGATGAGTAAGCGATGGGAGTCATTGAACAGGATGCTTCCATACAGCTTCCCCCTGCAGGAGCAGGAAATGAAACAGGATCTGAAAGCAGAAGGTGGATGTTAGCAGAAACAGCCGACTCTTGTCTCATACTGAAAAGACAAGAGCCAAATCAAGAGTAAGACTCACCTCAGTTCAAACGCCTGGAAGGGTATTGCCCCCTGATGGCCAGATTGTAATAACGACCGACAGAGTCAGCAGACAGCAAATCCTGATAGACACTCTTAGGCACATCGTAATATCGATAGAGACTGTCACTACCCACAAACTCGATTTCCAGTATCCGGGCTGTTGGATCATAGCCTGCAGATGCCAGCGCCGATGAGTCTACCGGCTGCCGATCAAAGGGTAAGGTTTCCAGACTGTAGGCAACGCTTCTGATCTGGTCCTTCAACAACTGGCCACTGGGATCACCTAAAACATAACTCATCCCAAAGCTATGATTTTTCCAGTCGACGCTCACAGTACTGTTTGTTACATTGGCAGGTAAAGGTCCAAAGGCAGCGCTTCTCAATAAATTAATCACCAGATCATCAGAAAGCGTCAGGTATCGGGTCACACTCTGCTGATCAACCGGATGACTCAAGGGATAACCTACCTGACTGGCCGGAGTCGCCACTGACACCATGCCCATTAACTTCAACTCATTCCAGGCAATACCGGCAGTCGAAGTCTGATAAACTGAACGCCAGGCCTCATTACCATAAAAGTTCCCCTGAGAATGAGCCACTAGCAGCCTGTCGGACTTAAGACTGTCCTACTGCGGTTGCAATAAATTGGTCTAAAAAT
>NZ_JAHHPR010000627.1:0-1502 GCF_024606255.1 Endozoicomonas sp. SESOKO3 | reverse complement strand
CTCCTGGACATAGCAGCCTTTGATGTGATTCTTCTAAAAATCTGGTTATGTAATCTACATTTGATCATACTAATAAATTAATGACTAGTTTATATAAGATGGTGTGAATGACTGTAAAAAAGGTGTTTTTTGAAGCCTGCTTTGGCGAATACTATCTTGAATTTCTTTTTGCTTACCATTAAGTATTTCACATAAGATATTCATCACAATTCGTGAAATATCAGACTCCGAGCTTACACAAGACATAATTAAACCGCGTATATCATTGGAAATTTTACATCCGTTGAAAAGACACATTACATCGTAAAGGTCCAAGTTTTTAATCAGCTCCATCCACGATGGAGCTAATAGAATTTTACCTGTAGTGTCCATAGTTGTTGATTCAGAACCCCCCCCTTCAATAAAAAACACAATTCCATCTTTCCTCTGGCCTGCAATAGTCCATTGTTCACCTGACCATGGTTTAATATCACAATTATAAAATACTACAGAGCGAACAAGATTTATTTCGAATCTATCAATTGGACAATATGAAAGCAAACCAGATAGTGGTATTCCTCTTATAGTAAACCATTGACCATCATGAACTACATCTTCCTGCAAACAATTTGATAATCCATCAATCCAGACTGTTTCTGGAACAAAAGGAAAATCAATATGGCTAACTTTATCGGCTATATCATTAGTGATCAGCACTATAGCTCTTTCCATACCTTCCAAGTTCTGAATTGCCTCGAGAAGATTTACTTCTTCCGGACAACTTAAATATTTTAAAATAATTAAAAGCGGTACATCATATTTAAAAATATCTTTTAATTTAATGGCTACTGCACCTTGTACGTTTAAAAGAGAAGCAGCTATTACAGCAATCAATATTTTTTCAATCAAGTTCATAGCATAACACTTACAAAAGCATCTTGATTTTAAGACTACCCACAGTACCACATGGCGTATTCTCAATAATATATATCCGAGGCCTTACATTGATTCTCATTCCTTTAGTAATAGGCGAGGTGAATAATCTGTGCATTCCGGGCTTATAAACTTCGTCACAAAATCCACCTCTAAAAAAAATACCCATACTTCCTTCCGGTACTGTATATAAAAAAGAATCCAACTGTATAACCAGTGAACTGAAATCTTATCAGTGATGGTAGATTCAGCAAAGAGCAACGAAAGTATCCAAGCAGCTATTTGATTCATCACTCAACTCTTCAAAATTTTTTACTTTTGCAGCTACAGTTGTAGCAGAGTTGGTATGACACATCTCCTTATTTAAAAATGGTTTACATTTCATTCGCGAAAGGAATGGCACCCATGAAGCACTGGCAAATAAGCAAAAGAAGCTGGAACGCATGATCGCCAACCTGATGACTAAACATAAAGAGGAAGCCTGAGGTCAACCCTCAGCATCGTCAGGAAGACCAGCAACGCATAAATTCCCTGCTCAAAGCAGCAAGTCGTATCAAACTTTTTTTAAGATCCAACCGGAGAAACGCAAT
>NZ_JAHHPR010000626.1:0-1470 GCF_024606255.1 Endozoicomonas sp. SESOKO3 | reverse complement strand
GAGATGTGTATAAGAGACAGCCTATAGACTTTCCATCCGGTCCACTGATAATAGCTTTTGCCGTGACATCTGGCGATTTAAGAATATGAGGTCAGCTATGGGGATTTTTGAACGCTATCTCAGCCTTTGGGTTGCTTTGGGCATATTTGCAGGGCTTTTTGGTGGACTGCAATTTCCAGAATTCTTTGAGGCTCTTGGCCAATGGCAATACGCCAGCATTAATCTGGTTATCGCGGTACTGATCTGGCTGATGATCTATCCAATGATGATGCAGGTGGATTTCTCTGCCATTAAAAACGTTCATCGTCGTTCAAAAGGGTTGATCATCACCGTCACTATTAACTGGTTGATCAAGCCTTTCACCATGGCACTGCTGGCCGTATTGTTTATTCGCTATGTTTTTGGCGACTGGATCAGTCCTGAGCTGGGTAAAGAGTATACTGCCGGTATGATTCTACTGGGTGTCGCACCCTGTACTGCCATGGTTTTTGTCTGGAGTCAGTTGACCAGGGGAGACCCTAACTACACTCTGGTTCAGGTCGCCATCAATGACCTGATCATGCTCATTGCGTTTGCTCCCCTTGCCGCCTTTTTGCTGGGAGTAACAGAGGTATTTGTACCCTGGAATACCCTGTTTCTGTCCGTCGGACTGTTTGTGGTGATACCAGTGCTTGCAGGCTGGTTGACCCGAAAAGCTGTTCGCAGCGAACAAGCACTGAGTCTATTTCTGACAGGCATCAAGCCCTTTTCGATCATTGGGTTAATTGGCACAGTCATTCTTCTGTTTGGGATTCAGGCCAACACGATTATTGCCCATCCCCTGGATATCTTCCTGATTGCCATACCCCTGATCATCCAGACCTATCTGATTTTTGCCATCACCTATTTATGGATGAAGAAGTGGAAGCAACCCCATAACATTGCCTCACCTGGTGCAATGATTGGTGCCTCCAACTTTTTTGAACTGGCTGTTGCCGTGGCCATCAGTCTTTTTGGACTGAATTCCGGGGCCGCTTTGGCAACGGTTGTGGGTGTTTTGGTGGAAGTGCCGGTGATGTTGTCACTGGTTGCCTATGCTAATCGAACACGACAGTCATTCACTGAACGGGAGTCTTCCTGATCAGTGACTTTCGAATCGCAGACACCCCGGATTTTCAGAGGCAATGGCTATCAATAAAGTGTTCAGGAGATTCAGGATAGTCATATATAGCGATTTCAGTTTGTGGCTGAAGGCATTAGAATAGCGCCAATTTAAAACAGACTGGATCTTCGGAGCCCTGATTCCTATGTCCTCACGTCGTGAGCTAGCCAATGCCATCCGCGCCCTGAGTATGGACGCTGTACAGAAAGCCAAGTCCGGACACCCCGGTGCCCCAATGGGTATGGCTGATATTGCTGAAGTATTGTGGCGTGATTATCTGAATCACAACCCGGTTAACCCTCAGTGGGCTGACCGGGACCGTTTTGTTC
>NZ_JAHHPR010000625.1:0-1715 GCF_024606255.1 Endozoicomonas sp. SESOKO3 | reverse complement strand
GAGCACTAACCTCTACTATTGCATTCAGTCCATCAATTAATGATGGGCTTCTCTCCTTCAGGGTCTGCTTCAGAAAAGTGATTTCGTCTGTCCTGATGGCCTGACGCAGAACCAGGCCTGCCCGGTAATCCGGCAGATTCCCGTGTGTCTTCACCAGAGCCGAGGCAAAGTTATCCAGAGATACCCCAGGGTGTTGACGACGGTATTTCAAAACCCGTTTAACCGCCTCTGTCAGCCCGTCCTGATCATGCCGGGCGGATAACCAGTAGAGAACCCGGGCGAAATCGTCCACCGACCCGGTAGCAAACTGCCAATTGTGATCGGTGCTACTGAGGCCATTAACAAGCTGTGTATAGAGGGGGGGCTGGTCTGGAAAAGCGCCCAGTGCCAGTCCTGTGGTCAGGCCATAGCGACGGCCTGTGGTGGTTGCCGACAATCCCCAGATGGCCCGCAAGTCCTTTTGAGCTTTACCGAGAGCGACCACATCGGGATGGTTTAACAGGGCTAGTCCGAACAACTTTCCTATAGCGATAGCTTTGTGGTGATCAAAAGTCGTGTCTTTTGTTCCCACCGTCAGGGCCGGTGGATTGCTGTCCAGACGACTCTGGTACAGGTATTGTTTGGGGTCAAGGGTAAGGGGTACCTCCCGGTACAGACGACCCAGAAGCAGGCCGTGCCTGGAAAGTCTGTCTCCTGACTCAAGAATCGGTCTAACCAAATCTTCGCCAGCAGAAAACAAGTCGACAAGTTTATAGAGCCCGGCGGGCAGGTTGAATTGTGCCAGCTTTTTCCAGCGGGCGACGAGCAGGGCATGGTTGTCAGTGGTAGTCGCAGGAAGCTGGTGTTCCCAGCTGGTCACCCGGTGAAGTTTAAAATTGACGGGCACTATTTTTTGCAACCGCGCCAGGGTGTCCCAGGATGATCCTGACTGCCCGCCAGTTATTGCCCTGAGCCTGGCAGTCAGTAGCAAATTGCTCAGTTTGCCATGTCCTGCTGTGTTCTGTGCTGCCTGGTGAAAGATGAGGTAGGAGCGGGTAACATGCTCCAGCTTTGTCTGGTCGAGCTGACCCAGCCGGTTGAGGATGGATTGCTTCACCCAGTTCTGGTACGTCACGGTTCCGGTGTCAGTAGCGAGCATGGATAGGGCTCTTTTAAAAAAGATCCCGTCAACGTCCGGGTCTGCTCCCAGTAGACCCGGGTTCTGAACTGACTTTATTATCGCAGTCGTCAAAGTGTCGGGAGGGCCAAAAGCGATCTTTCTGAGTGCAGGCCAGGGTTCGCGAACCTCAATGGTGGCGAGGTAATGGACTTGACCTTGTTCATCGATATAACGACTGACACTTTGTCTTGTCTGTGGAGCCTGGGCATCAACGTAACCAAGCAGCTTTTTTTTGTTGTTGCCTTCCGGCAAATAGAAAAAATCTGAGTACGGATCGATGGGGACAGGTATCCTTCCATGTTTAACACGGTAATCCAACATATCGCTGAACAGCATTTCTAACCTGACTCGTAGTTGCTGTTTGGGTGCTGTCCAGATTCTGCCAGCCCCTTCAGCTTCGGCTGCCATTTTAGCCAGCTCATCGACCGTTTCTTGCATCAATGAAGTAAAGGCTTTCCAGCTATATTCCTGGATGGCTGACTTAAGTTGGGCGGCTTCCAAATCAGAGATGACCGTCATTAAAAAATCAGCGGTACCCAGTCTCAGTAATCCTTCA
>NZ_JAHHPR010000624.1:0-4782 GCF_024606255.1 Endozoicomonas sp. SESOKO3 | reverse complement strand
TAGCCTTGATCAGCTCTGATTCAGACACGCCAACGGCATTGGCATAAGGTGTCAGAGTATCCTGAACATTAGTCAGGAATGCTACGGTCTTGCGGCCGTTTTCAAAGGCGACATCGTCAAGAACGTAGTTGGCGATGACCACAGCTGCATACTCTTTCATGCCGGCAACAGACGCCTTCATACCCGCCGGGCCAGTGGTGGTCACAGTCACAGGTGCAAAGGCACTCTGCATGAATTCCTCAGCACTCTTTTCGGACAGCCCATGGACAACGGCTCTGAAGTGGATTAACTTGATGCCACGTCTGTAGCCAAGGAGGTGTTCAAATTCTTCTACTGGCTCATAACCATCGACACTTCTGACGGCCTTTATGTAGTTCTCAAGTTCAACCTTGCTGATCAGACCTTCACGCAGCAGAGTGATGATCTTGTGACCACTGGCAGAATGGGCAGCGAAGTATTCCGAAAAGCTTTTCAGCTCCTTTGGTTCACACTCGACGAAATGAATGGCTGTTTTGCCCATGCCGCGAATTTCATCGTCGTATTGTTGAGCCCCGTTTTGCAGCTCGCGCCTGGCCCTGACCACAAGCTCATGGACTTTTTTAGGGACATTGAGAGGCTGATCTTTTCCAGGGTTGAGAGGGGGCGGGAAGGTCGTTTTCAGACTTTTGAAAACTTCCACAATCCGACTGGCCTGATCAAGCGTCAGCCCGTCTCCGATCGATGCAATCAGGCGAAGCGGTTGAAGTTCATCGGCAAAACCTAAAGCCGGAAAGTAGGGTATTAGCCCACCGCGTTTTTCCGCTAATTCTGCCAGACCCATTGCGGCTTCCAGAGCTTGTTTCTTGAGAGAGTGCTGCTGCATGAAGTCATGGATATCGGTCAGGACTTTTATCTGCCTGGGTGTGAATTGGGAGGGAGCGACATCATTTTCGACGGCTTCCTCTGCTGCCTTCAAGACTTCCCTTATTCTCTCAATGTTTGCTTTCCTGGGTTCAAGCTCATCTTCCAGACGGGCCTGCTCCTGAATCAGTTGCCGGATCTCACCGCCGGTACCATCATGACCACCCAGTTGTACCTGTCTGTTTCTCAGGATATCAAGTCGTCGTCTAAAGGTGTCAGAAGTGTCTGGTTTAAGGTCCACGGCTTCTTCAGTGGTATCAAGAAACGCTACATTGTAATTCGTCAGAGCATCTTCTGCTTTTGATACAGCTTCACATTTCTGCTTCAGGATTAAACTCAGCTCAACCATTTCGTGCTTATGTAGGGTTTTAGCCTCCTCATCGATGCCTCCAAAATCAATAATCTTCTGTTGTTTACGATCCAGATTCTCTTGTGCATCCCTCTGTTCAGACATTGCATTGATCACGTCCATAAATTTCTTGTGGTGCTCACGCAGGAATTCTGTGATCTGAGTGTACTTTTTTCTGGCTAAAGGCAGTTCACCCAATGCTTCCTCAAGGGTACCGGTTTCGTCCGGACCATGATTTTTTTTATGGCTTGTAACTGAAAAAAAGTAATCATTTTTTTGCAGTGAACTGAGGTCATCTTCTTTTATATGGATATCCAGATCTGCTCTGGCTCCGGGTGTCTCAATGATTTCATCTCTTTTTTCTGTACTGTGTTCCCGCAGGAAATGTCTGATGTCCTCTAATCGCTCTTCAGACGTTTGTTCGTCACCTGCAGCCAGACCAAAGCCGGTCTGAAGTTGTTTCATTAGCCGATTGAGAGTTGCGTCGTCTTGATCCGGGAGGTGTTGGAGATCACTGCGTTTTCCCGCAAATAATACGTGTTTGCCACTAATTGTCTTAAGTTCACGGTAAACCTCTTTCAGTCCGTTTTCAGCATTTTCCAATGCTCGTCTGGCATTGGCTAGCTCACGATCAAGAACGTATCGGGGTCTGGGGCCCAGACGAGTCAATTGCCTGTCAAGCTCGTTCTCAATGGCTGCAATGCGCTCATTAACGTCAGGCTGACCTGTATTGATAACTAAATCGTCCAGCTGCAGGAGTTTTTTTTCAATCAAACTGTTCTGGTCGTTGATAATGGCATCTTCTCTATAATCCTCAATGTTGAGTTGATGAGCCACTGCATTGTTCCAGGATCTTCTGGCAGCTTCATCGTCATAAGCTGTATTTGATTCTTCGATTAATTCCAGAACTCTGGCTCTCAGGATATCCTTCTGATCAGACAGGTTGTTATCCTGCTCAAGTGCTACATTCAGGTCTTTGGCCAGTTTGACAGTGAAAGCTCTGCCGCTTTCTCTGGCAGCAACGTTTTCATCAGGGTTGATGCTTAGCTCGTCCTCAACAGCTCTAAGCAGAATTGTCTGTTGTTCCCTGGCGTGCTTGTCCAGGTAGGCATCTTCGACTTTATAGATAAGAGTCGCACGAATCTTGTTGTATTTGAGATCTTTCTTGTTCAGAGCTTTGCTGTCTTCTTTCCAGAGGGTTTGATCTATCTGATCCAGCAATTGCTCTGAGACATCATGATCGGCAAGTAGGGTATGAACCCGGGCAAGTCTTGCTGCATTGTCATCCCATTCGTCGAATTTGATGTTAAGAATCTTTTCTACGGCTTCGAGCACAGCGGACTGTTGTTCTCTGGCTTGCATGTCCGGGTCAGAGCCTTCGACTTTATCGTGAAGGTTTGCAAGAAGCATAATGAGTTTGTGTTCCTTCTCGTCCTGAGTTTTGCTTTCATATTGCCAGCGGATGTTATCGATTCGATTCAGTACCGCATCCAGTATCTTTTCTGAGAGAGGATTGCGGTTAAGTGTTATAAAAACTCTGGTGAGTCTTGTTGTTTTGTCATCCTCTTCATTGACTCTGATGTCAAGTACTACTTCTACGTCATCCAGTATGTCCAGAGCCTCGTTCTCTGCCAGCTGTCTGGCATCTCTGATGTATTCCTGCATGTTTTCAGAAATGCCCCGGCGACGGAGATACACGTCGTCGTTTTCATCAAGGTCATGCATCTTAAGGGCTTTTTCTACGGCACTCAGCGTCTCAAGGACTTCGGGCATGGGTTTGGGGTTGCTTTGTGTTCTGATGTCTTGCCGTTCTTGTTTCGAATCTGCAAGGCTGTCGAACCTGTTATGAATCTGTGCAAGTTCATCCACACAATACTGTGCTTGTCCTGATATTTTCTGCTTTTTCTGACCACTTGGAATGACTGATACTATTGTTCGTTCTGTTAATGTTCGTTCTGTTAATTCCTTTTGATCGTTGAGTTTGGCCTCTGTTGCCCTTAGTGCTTGCAACTCATTTTCCATCTCAATGAGCTGTCCGGCAAATCTGCCAGCGACTTTGGAAGCAAAGCCTTCCTCTTCACTAAAAGGATCGTCAAAATAATCGTTAGAAAATACGCTGATATCGGACCTGATTATTTCATGAATATTCTGAATGAAATCCCGGTTAGTCAGAAGATTTCCAAGTACGGGTTTGAAGCTGAAACGTTTTACGAGTTGGATATGCATCCAGGTCGGCGTGATGAATGACGAAACGAATCTGACGTGTGGCATTGTGAATTTAAATTCGTCTGCTCCATCCGAAACAGCACAGGTCAATGTCTGCTGGAGATATTCATAGTATGCAAGCGTCACCAGTTTGCCATGGTATAAAAGCGACGTATGTTCACTTTTGACAATTCCATTATTGTGCTCTGCAGCTAACCCTTCGAGCTGTGCCATCTGCCTGCTTCGAATGATGTACTGGTAGCTTTTGACCCTGTCTTTTTTAACCTGTATTGTTTCCCGGGGGCGAGGGCTGTTGTAGAACTCTTCCATCCAGACGTCATAGATACCTTCAATAAAAGCGATATCGGTCGGATTCTGCTTCTGACCGCGGAAAACAATAATCTCCCCCGGAGTCTCAGTCACTTCCAGTTTTGGATAACCTGCAGGCACAGGGTATGCCTGCGTGTCATCCTCAACGTATACGACATAGCCGACGGGCTTATGGCAGGACAACAGTTTATTCAGAGTTTCCTGTTGTAAATCTTCACCCAGAAGATGAACCCGGGCGTAGGCAGAGGTGGCTGCTGCTAAAAGCACCTCATCATTGACAAAGAGCGATTGACCCAGACGTTGCAGTTCAGGAGGCTGATCGCCTGCTGCGATAAGACGCATGAAGGTGCGCCCATTCACTTCAACTTTGTCTACTTCAATAGTGGCAAGGGCAACATAGTGATCAACTTCGCCAAGACTTCCTGCTCTTTCATTCGCACCCTTCAGCACTCCGACCAGAAGTTCAGGGTTGGCAACTTTCGTAAACGGTTCTAATGGTTGGATATCATCTGATTGAGCACGAACAGCTGAAATTGAGCTCTGATCGGTCATTCCTTTTCTGACTTCAATGACCAGTTTCGTTTCTGCAAGATCATGGGTGAACTTGAAGATTCCCTCATTACCGACCTTGAGAACTTTGGTGTATTTCTGAGCAATTTCATTATCGTCTGTTGCAAATAGATCAACACTGGAAACGCCACCCTCGATGCCGGAAAGAACGTCTGTGAAGCCTTCAGAAGGAACGTCATAGCCCGCTCTGACTTCAGTCTGGTCCGGGTATGTGGTGGTAAAGGATCCGGGTATTGGCTGCTGGTCATCACCTGAAGTTGGCTTAACTATAACCTCACTCCGGGTAAACTCCTTATGTCCATTGTCCCGAATATCGAAAGATTTTATCTGCAGCCTGCGATCGGCCAGTGCCTGTGTGACAATGATGGAAGAGCTGATGGCAATGGCTACGGCAAGGCTTAATGCATTGGGACGAAATTTTCTCATTC